>WBXJ01000124.1 GCA_008933045.1 Verrucomicrobiota bacterium | reverse complement strand
GCCTGATCGAGGAGAATGACCCCATCGTGCGTCACCACTTATTGACCAGCCTATTGCGGGATGTTTCTCGCTCGTTTTACCTCACCTTACGTGTTCTACCCGCTCCCGTCCGCACCCAGATTGGATTGGCATATCTGCTCGCACGAGCGACCGACACAATCGCTGATACGGAAATAGTTCCCTTGGAAAAGCGACTTGCTGCGCTCACCCACCTGCGTGGACGCATACTAGGTCAGATAACCGAACCGTTGAGTTTTGGTGACCTGGCCAACGAACAGAGCAACCCTGCAGAACAACTATTGCTCAAGCGAATTGAAGAGGCTATTCAGGTTCTAAACCAACAGAACCCATCAGATATTTTGTTAATTCGGCACGTTCTCACCACGATTACCAGCGGTCAAGAACTTGATTTACACCGCTTCGGAAACGCCCCGACTGCTGCGGTAGTTGCCTTAGCCACATGGGCCGAGCTTGATGATTACACGTATCGTGTCGCGGGCTGTGTGGGAGAATTTTGGACCGAATGCTGTCTCCAAAATCTGCCGAAAGCACCCGTCGATCGAAGGTCCGAACTGCTCGAAAACGGCATTCGTTTTGGGAAGGGCTTGCAACTCACGAACATCCTGCGTGACTTGCCAAAGGATCTCCGGATCGGGCGTTGCTACCTGCCAGCCGAGGAATTATGGAACCACGGGCTGTTGCCCCAGGATTTGTTGGATCCAGCAAACTCTGTTCGATTCGCAGACTTTTACGCAACGATGCTCGACCGGGCCGAGGCTCACCTTCGCGCCGGTTGGGATTACACGAACGCCCTACCTTGGCGATGGATGCGGGTGAGGCTGGCTTGTGCGTGGCCCGTTTTGATCGGCCTAGCCACGCTCGATAAACTCAGGCACTCCAACGTTTTGGATGTCCGTCATCGAATTAAGCTCAGCCGAACCGAGGTTCGAATCATCCTCATTAAAACGTTCTGCCTCTACCTGTTTCCAAAGGTGTGGCATGGGCTGGGTGACCCTAAGAAATCTCGTTGACGCTCGCTGAAGCGGCTTGGATTGTATCCGTGATGACTACACATCGTATCGGCATCATCGGAGGCAGTGGCCTCTATCATATCGAAGGGTTTACGAACCAAAAATGGGTCACGGTCAAAACGCCATTCGGTTCTCCTTCGGACGAGTTTTTGACCGGACAATTGGCTGATCGTGAAGTGGTCTTTCTCCCACGCCATGCGCGTGGTCATCGCATACTTCCCTCAGAATTAAATCATCGAGCAAATATTTACGGCATGAAAAAGCTGGGGGTCCAGTGGATTATCAGTGTCAGCGCGGTCGGTTCCTTGCAATCAAAACTCAAACCCTGCGATATCGTTTTGCCCGATCAATTTATTGATCGCACTAAAAAATCTCTGGAACACACTTTTTTTGGTCGCGGAATTGTTGCTCATGTCGCGTTCGCGGATCCGATTTGCGAGGAGTTGCGTCAACTCCTGCTGAGCAGTGCCAAGCGGTGCAAGGCGCGTGTCCATAATGGCGGCACTTATGTCAATATGGAGGGCCCCGCTTTTAGTACCAGGGCAGAATCCATCACCCATCATCGAGCAGGATTCTCCGTGATCGGCATGACGAATTTGGGTGAGGCAAAATGTGCCCGTGAAGCAGAAATTGCCTACGCTACCTTGGCGATGGTGACAGATTACGACTGCTGGAAAACTGATGAGGCCCATGTGACGGTCGAGATGATCATCGCAAACTTGATGAAAAATGCTGCGCTCGCTCAACGGATCTTGATCGATACAATTCCGACCCTGCCGATCGAACCCAATTGGCCAGCACATTCAGCTCTCAAAAATTCGATCATGACCGACAAAACTCTCTGGCCACCGAAGACTCGTCGGGAGCTTGCACCTATCCTGAAAAAATACCTTTAACGTTTTATGGTCTTGGAAAAATTAACCCTTAGACGCGCCACTCTAGATGACTTAGACCAGTTGCGAGCACTCTGGGTAATCGCCAAGCTGCCCGTGGAAGATTTCGAAAAACGGTTCACGGAATTCCAAGTCGCCGTCGATGAAAACGATTTGATCGTTGCCACCATGGCACTCTACCACACCAAGCAACAAGGCTTAGTTCACTCCGAGATTTATTACGATCTAGAATGGGAACCTGCCTTGCGTGCTAAACTTTGGCAACGGGTGCTGGTGCTCGCAAAAAATTATGGTGTCCTCCGGCTTTGGACGCAGAGTTCAGTTTCCTTTTGGCGTGAGCAAGGTTGGAAAGATCCTGACTTCAAAGCACTGGAAGCAATGCCGCCGCTTTTCGGTCATCCCCATTCGGGTTGGCTGACCCTTCCCTTGATCAATGACTCGATCGCCTCCGTGGAAAAACAGTTTGAAGTGTTCGCTCAAGCCCAGAGGGAAAGCAGGGAGCAATCTCAGGAACAAGCCCGACGACTCAAGCTGTTGGCCACCGGATTAGTGATCGCCATCACGCTAGGAGTGCTCGTGCTTGCGGCCTACACCTTCTTTTTATTTTCCCGTAAATCGCGAAACAAATCGAACTCATCCGCGTGGTAAGAACTGCGAACCATCGGGCCACTGGCGACATGCAGAAAACCCATCGTTTCAGCAACCTTGCCATAGTCATTGAACCGTGCCGGAGAGACGAACTCCACCACAGGCAGATGATTGCGGGTGGGTTGTAGATATTGGCCAAGCGTCAAGATATCACATCCGACCTGTCTCAAATCTTCCATCGCCGTATAAAGCTCCACCTCGGTTTCTCCCAAGCCCAACATGACCCCAGATTTTGTGTAAATCGAGTCACCTCGTCGCTCCTTGACCTTGCGGAGCACACTCAAGGAGCGGTCGTAAGTCGCACGATGGCGGATCGAAGGCGTCAACCGTCGAACCGTTTCCAAATTATGATTATAAATCTCAGGTCGAGCGGCGAGGACGCTGTCGATACACTCGTCTTTATCTAAAAAGTCGGGGACCAAAACTTCGATCACAATTCCCGGATTGGCTTCGCGAACCGCTTCGATCGTTTGTCGAAAATGATCAGCTCCACCATCCGCCAAATCGTCACGAGCCACAGCAGTGATCACCACATGCTTGAGCTTCATCCGTCGAGTGGCTTCCGCGACACGTGCCGGTTCATCCACCTCCAAGGCCAGCGGCTTTGCGGTGCTCACAGCGCAAAATTTGCAAGCTCGAGTGCAGTGATCCCCCGCGATCATAAACGTCGCAGTGCCCTTGCTCCAACACTCGAATTGGTTGGGGCATTTGGCACTTTCGCAAACCGTATGCAGCTTCAGATCATCCAGCAAAGTCCGCGTAGCTAAGTAACCACCGGTAGTCGGAAGTTTGATGCGCAGCCACTCCGGGAGGCGAGGGCGAGGTTGGACACTTATTTCGTTCACTTGAGGAGAGCCTAATATTTACTCGCTGTTTTTATCCAGATCATTCCAAAACTCCGCCAACTGCTCGGTGTCAAAATCAGCCAAAAACTCGCCGTCAACCTCGATCACCGGCGCAAAACTCTGACCAGAAATCTTGACCATCTCCGCGAACCCGGCCGCGCTCTCGTTCACATCGATTTCCTCATAGGCGATCTCATGATCCTCGAGCCAATCCTTAGCCTCGTGGCACCAACCGCAAAACGTTTTCACGAACAACCGAACTCGAATAGGTTTCATAAAGCTAACGCTGATGGCGAATGACGGAGTTGCAGTGTGCCAGCAATTCGCGAATCCCCGATCCATTCTTGGTGGTGAACGCCTCTGCCAGATCAAGATTTCTTATATCCACGTGCCTTAGCTTAGATTCTCGGGCTGCTTCCGCAAGGTTGTAACCGCTTCACCGAGTTGATAAACTCTCACCCATGCGACCAATCGACTTGCAAACTATCGGTGATGAACTGGCTATTAAATGGCCTGATGCGCGAGAGTCCTACGTGAAACTTTCAATCCTCCGCCGACGCTGCCCCTGTGCGGGGTGTGCTGGAGAAATGGATGTCATGGGAAATGTCTACAAAGCTCCTGCTCAAGAACTGGGCCCCAGTGCATTTCAATTGCGTGGGCTGCCCTTGGTGGGGGGCTACGCCGTTCAGCCCATCTGGGGCGATGGTCATTCGACAGGAATCTACTCCTGGGAATACCTCAAACGCATCGCCGATAGTACCACGGCGGGTTAACTCCCGCATTCGCCTGACCTACGGCATTCCGCCGTAAGTCACATAGTCGTCGATGTCGAGCACATCAAACCACGAACTCACATCCTCGCGCTTTGGAGCGAGCTTGGCGTGGTAATCGTTGAAATACTGATGTGAACCCAAATCACTCGGAGGTCGGCTATCTTGATACGCAGACCACGCCAGGATTTGAACTAACGACGGATGAGTCGTCGAGGTTTCAGTAATCCAATCGAGGATTTCCTTGTCACCCTTGCCCGTAGCCAATTCTAAGCTGAGTGCGCCCGCATCAATCCCGGCAAACAGCAAGAAATGTTGATCCAACGGACAATTATAATGAAACTCGCCGTTCGTTCCTTTGAGCGTCGCCCGTCCTTTGTCCAGCATGCGAGGCAAAATCACGTAACCACCCAACCGCACGCGGGCAGAGCGGGGGGGTCGTTGGGTCAGATCCATCGAATAGTAGGTCATAGGATTTAGACTAGTTCACGCTGTCGTTTCTGCCGAGGGTTCAGTTGCCACCGGTTCAGTGGTTACTTCAGGCACGGGATCCAATGTCACCGGCTCTGTTGAATCGGTTTCAGTTGCTACTGTTGGCGTCGCTGCGACAGCGGGCACCGTAGGCTTGGGCGACGGGCGAACGGGTTTAACCAAGGGTCGCTTGGCGGTTTCAATTAACCCACTTGCGAATTCGATAACATGGCCTTGATGCACCAACCAATGGAGGTTGCTTACCAATGCCGCCATTTCCGGAGAAGGCGGGGTCGTATCCGATGCGGGAATTTCGGTCGCACCTTCGACAGCCGCTACGGTCGGCGCAGTGGCTGAGGGCGGCCCGAATGTTTCGATCAGTTTGCGACGCGTACATTTTGGAGTGGCATTGATCAGATCCACAATCTTTCGCATGTTATCCGAGACGGGGGTCGCCTCCATGTCTAGGAAATCGGGCCGAGCCACAGCAACGTGGGTGACCGTCTTGTTCACTTTAAAGAATTGCAGGCCCTGCCGAGCAAATTGTTGGCTCAAGTGGTTCACCACTTTGATAGGAAACTTCGTCTGCTCGTCCAGCGCACGTCTGACCATGGATTGCAGCGGGCGACAAGGTTGACTCGCAACACCTGATTCAAGGATCGTGTGTTTGTCCGTCATCTTGATCACGTTCGGGGCGTGGGTGGTGCGGAAGTGGTGTTGCACTTCAGCCATGCTTCCCAACTTCACTTCCTCAGGAATATTGAGGGCTGTGAACTCGGTGCGGAAGCTCTGTTCTTCAATCCACTTTTTAACCACTTCCTCGTCTTTCACGATTTTGATGCGCGATTTGAATGCATCAAATCCCATGCGTGCGAATCGCTCCGTGTGCAATTTCCGCAGCTTATTCTGGTAATCGTGATAGTTCGGGGGGCCTAAGATGACACCGCTGACGCTGCACTGCGCCACGAAGGTATACACACCTTTAGGCGGATTCGTGGGCAGCTTTTCCGCAGAATAAAACGTCGCAAAATGCGTGGTCAACGCATGGTCGACAGCTTCCTGTTCGGAAAGCCAAAGCGTGTCATCCAATCCGCAGACAAAAAGCTTTGCTGGCGAGCTCTGCGACTTTCCCGCAGCGGACTCCAACGAGGGCTTGCCGTCATCGCCCTGTTTGGGTTTTTCGACGGTGCGTTGCAATGCGTTGATTTGGATGCGGTATCTATCCGCCTTCTTAAGCACTAAATGCGCGATGTCGAACAGCGGGTAGGCCCGACCGGTCAGGCGAATCTGGCGTGCGAGTGACTCCACGCCTTTATCCTCTGGAATGAAGGAAACATCAAAGGGCAGGGGCGGGGGTAACGGCTCACGGCGATCGAGTGGTGGCCCGTCGCGACGTGGTCCGCGATCATTGCGAAACCCACTGTCACGGCGTGGTCCGCGATCAGCTCCAGGTGCCGCGTCTCTTCGAGGAGCACGATCTCCCGTAGGAGGTCCATCGCGCCGAGGGCCTGACCCTCGATCATTGCGAAATCCGCCTTCACGGCGTGGTCCGCGATCTCCGCGCGATCCACTGCCACTTTCCTCATTTCCCGTGTATTTCGAATATTTGTTTTTATCGACGGGCTGTTGGGCCCAAGCCGGTAAAAATGTCAGATCCAGATCAAGTTCGAAATCCGGTTTGTTCGTGTCCGGTGATGTGCTCATTCTATAGGTCAGGAGGGGAAACATTTCCCTGTACTGATGTTCTTAATTCGTATCAACCATGCGATGGCAGAATACAGAAAGCAAGCGAAGGATTTTGGTAGAATACTCAGCTCGGGCTTGAGCATTGGTAACGGTGTCATCTTCAGCGCAAGGTGATGAGGCATCGGTGCCATGGTTTCTTCCTTCAAAGACCGACGACTTTCGCTCGCGATTCCTCAGCCATCCTAGATTTCCATTCGATCATCCGTTCCAGAAGTTGAGAATCTGCGGTAGCCAGTATTTGTATCGCGAGCAACCCAGCATTCTTGCTGCTACCAATCGCCACAGTCGCGACCGGCACCCCACTGGGCATTTGAACAATGGAAAGTAGCGAGTCCCAGCCGCGCAAAGTTTTGCTCTCAACCGGCACCCCGATCACTGGCAGCGGACTGGTACTCGCGAGCATCCCCGGCAGGTGGGCAGCACCGCCTGCACCCGCGATGAGTATTTTTAGCCCTCGGGTGTGCGCGGTGCGGCCATACTCCAGCATGTCGGCAGGAGTTCGATGAGCAGAGAGGACAAGCGTTTCGAACGCAACACCAAACTCAACGCAAATCTCGGCTGCGGCCTTCATCGTAGGCCAGTCCGAGTCGCTACCCATCACGATGCCAACGACGGGTTTTGGAGCAGGATTAGTCATAAAATCAAATTGTCGGATCCGCCAAAACGAATCAAGGCCGCCGCACCTTGAGCTTTTTGGAGTGCGTCCTCCAGGCTTCCGCCCAACGCGGTGACATGCCCCATTTTTCGAGAGGGCATACTCGAATTCTTACCGTAAACGTGAAGATGCGCCCCGTCAATCTGCAGTGCCCGATCGATCCCTTGAGGGTAGCCAGAACCGCGTTCGATTCCTAGCAGATTGATCATCACTGCTGCTGGGCTTCTCAACGCAGTCGATCCCAATGGCCAACCAAGCACCGCCCGCACATGGTTTTCAAACTGCGAACACACGCACCCTTCGATGGTGTAATGGCCTGAGTTATGGACGCGGGGTGCCAGCTCGTTGATGACCACGTTTCCCGTCGAAGAATAAAATAATTCAACCCCAAAACTGCCCACCCCCTGCATCGTTTCCACTGCATGCTGAGCTAACACCCGGACTTGAGCTGCTAAGGCATCTGGGATTTGCGCCGGTGCCTTCACCACATGGCAAATATGATGACGTTGGATTGTTTCAACAACCGGATAGATCACCGAACTCCCATCCAACGCCCGCGTGATCATCACCGCCAGCTCCGCACTAAAATTGACAAATCCCTCGGCGAACAAAGTATTCACATCACCCTGAAGGAATTCCCATGCAGCTTGGGCATCGGTAGCTGTGTGCAATGTGGTGTTCCCTTTGCCATCATAGCCGTTCCGACGTTTTTTTAGAACGAGTGGCAACCCTAATTCAACGATAGCTTGATCGAGTGCCGCTCGCGTGGGGACATCCACGAATGCAGGCACTGCGAGACCTGCGGACCGGAGCGCAGCTTTCTGAATCAGTTTATCCTGCACCAACTCCATCGAGCGAGCGGTGGGTCGCACACTAAACCCCTCCGATTCAAGCTGACGTAACAGTCCCGCATCGACGAACTCATTCTCAAGCGTCACCACATCAACCTGCGTTGCGAGTTCGCGCAGTCTCCCCAGATCATCGCTCGAACCGATAATCACTCGCTGACACGTCGCCGCTGCGGGGCAATCGGCGTGCTCCGAGAGCACAACAACCTGCACACCAAGCGAGGCCGCAGCGGTTCCCAGCATTTTTGCCAGTTGACCACCACCAATAATACCGATTACGGGACCCGTCGAGCTGCGCTGCCCTCGGGCTGGGACGTTACTCTCTAACATGGGCCTCTGATATAGCCGCAGGGCAAAAATCGGGCGAGCGCAATTTCTGCTTTACCGATCCATCGCCTCGACCCTGAAAAAGAAAAGTTTAAAGCTTTATCTGAAACAGCACGGAATGCATCCTGCAATTATTGTGACTTTTCAACCCAGAATTCTGGTCGCCGCCTTTGTGTTTGTCCTGATCACAGGTTCAGGCTGTCGAAGTGCTTATCCGAGCGCGCAGACAAAAAACGATTCAAAAATTCCACCAGTTTTCGAACTTAGAACCCGCGT
The DNA here is from genome assembly GCA_008933045.1 of Verrucomicrobiota bacterium. GTDB lineage: Bacteria > Verrucomicrobiota > Verrucomicrobiia > Limisphaerales > SXQI01 > SXQI01. The sequence continues at coordinate 323 of WBXJ01000124.1, read as the reverse complement.
TTACATCGCAACTCCACCTGACGCCGTTTATAAAAACGAAACCGTGGCCCGCTCCAGTAAACATACCAAGGAAGCTCTGTCGGATGCTTTTCGCCTGTTTACCAAGCTCAGCTTTGTCGGGAAAACCCAAGAAACTCTAGAGGAAGCCTTGGAACATGCCCGCAAGACACGGTCAGAATTTCTCATCTTCCCGGTGATTCTCAGTTGGGAGGATCACCGCACGGAATGGACAGGCATTCGTGATCGCCTAGACATACGCCTCGAAATCTACGACGTGAACACCGGAAATCGAGTTTACTCGTCGGAAGTTAAATCACGAGGCG
>WBXJ01000123.1 GCA_008933045.1 Verrucomicrobiota bacterium | reverse complement strand
GGTCATTATTGCTGGCGACTTTACAAGCGTGGATGGAAACCCTGCCACCCGCATCGCTCGGCTTAACAATGATGGATCCTTCGATATCGATTTCGATGTAGGTCTGGGGGCAGATTCGACCGTCTACGCGATCGCAGAGGACTCAAGCGGTCGGGTAATTATCGGTGGTGCCTTTCAGATGTTCAACAGCGTCCCACAGCGCGGATTAGTGCGATTGTTGAGCAACGGCGTTCTTGATCGAGGTTTTGTCACAGGTTCTGGGCCGGATGACACGGTAAGCTCTATTTCGCTTCAGGCCGACGGCAAGGTTTACATCGGCGGGCGGTTTCTTAGCTACAATTATACCCGACGGGTGAATGTGGCACGGTTGTTTTCGAACGGGACTTTGGACACGAGCTTCCTAGATACGGCATTCAACCAATACGCAGGTTTTCCGAATCCAGCCGGATTTGCCCCGATCGGCGTGATTTACGCTCTGACACTCGACGCCTCCGATAATCTCGTCGTAGGCGGGTCATTCACGCACGTGGGCGGTGGGCTGACACGCACCTCGATGCGGCCACGTAGCAATATCGCACGGTTGGTCGGTGGAGCTGGGCGTGCGCCGGGGAATGTCGAATTTGCCAGCAAGAATTACGGAGTTGATGAAGGCGGCGGGAGTATGGTCACCGCAATCCGACGCATCAATGGTGATCTGGGGTCGATGGCGGTGCAGTTATTTTCTCGCGATGGAGCCGCGTTAAGTGGTGCTGATTACACGGGGCTGACGAACATTCAAAGTTGGTTACCAGTGCCGGCGAACACGGATCTGATTACCGGCAATACTAACAGCTTAACTCCAATGGTTAAAATTGTTGATGATAAACTCATGGAGGGTGATGAGAATTTTGAGTTATTACTTGGACCGCCTGTGGGAGTTATTGTTTTGGGTGGGGAACCAATTCTCACGCTGCCTGCACAAGGGGAGAATTCGAAGGCGAGCGCGATTATTCTTGATAATGATTTCGGAACCAGTGTGCTGAACTTCGCAGCGACCTCCTACGATGTTGATGAGAATACCGGTCAGGTCACGGTAAATGTAGTTCGATCAGGGAACCTGAGTGCTATGGTGTCCGTGAAGTATATGTCGATCAGTGGGACTAATTCGACCGACGCGACTGCCGGGGCCGATTATACTGCAACGAGCGGAAGCTTGACCTTCTCTGGTGGACAAACGAACAAGAGTTTTACAATTCAAGTTCGTGATGACCAGACGGTTGAGTTGGATGAGGTCGTCAGCCTGACCTTATTCAGCGCGTCACCCGGGGCGTCCATTGGCACGAATAGCACGGCACTTTTGACCATTATTGATAATGACTTCGCGCCAGGCCGAATCGGTTTTGCGTCTACTGCCCTCAGTGTGAGTGAGTTGGACGGGAAGGCGTCCATCACGGTGAAACGCACCGGCGGAAATGTCGGGGTGATTACAGTTGGTTATGGAACCGTCAGCGACACGGCTTTCTCCCCTTACGATTATTTGGAAGTTTCCGGAACCTTGACTTGGAATGACCAAGATACGACGCCGAGGACCATTTTCGTTCCCATTTACAATGACGGCATTGTTGAAAAACCTGAGCGATTCATCCTGTTCCTAACCAATGCTGTGCCTAACGGAGCGATCGGTTTGCGATCGACGAATACGGTCACAATTCAAGACGATGATAACTACGGAAAACTCGCTTTCACTCTTGGCCAATATCTTGCCGACGAGAACGGAACGAACTCAGTAATCACTGTGATCCGCCGTGGTGGATCAGCGGAATCTGTCTCTGTGGATTTCACGACCGTGACGAACACGGCGATCGAAGGGAAAGATTATACCCACACCAATGGAACCTTAACGTTCGGACCTGGCGAGATGAGCAAGTCCTTCGTCATTCCTATTTTGGACGATGCTCTGGCGGATGGTGAACGGCGGGTGCTGATCAAGTTGGGAAATCCGACGAATGCGGTTCTCGGGCTGTTGACCAATGCGACTTTGTTCATCGTGGATAACGAGAGCAAGAATATCCCTGCTGGTTCTGTGGATACTGATTTCGCAACCACGGGCGGAGCGGGTGGGGCGATCAATACCCTCTTGCTTCAACCCGATGGTAAATTATTGGTTGGCGGAGAATTCATCCTGATGAACCGTCAGACCCGCCAACATGTGGCAAGGGAAAATAGCGACGGAACCCTCGACACCAGTTTTGCAGAAGGGTTGGAGGTTGATGGATCGGTGCGTTCCATGGTGCTTCAGAGCACTAACAACAAGGTTTATATCGTGGGTGCGTTCTCCAATGTGAACGGTTTCCCTTACAAGTATCTGGCTCGCCTAACATCTGCGGGTGCTCTTGATAACACATTTAACCCGGGTTCTGGTCCTGATAATCCAGTGCACGCTGTGGCCGAGACCTTTGTTGATGGGAATCGTAAGGTCATTATCGGAGGAGCGTTTACGGTGTATAACGGCATTGCACGACGGGGCATTGCACGAGTGAACGACAATGGTGCCACGGACAAGGCGTTCGACCCGGGCTCAGGTATTGATGGAACAGTTTACTCCATTGTTGTGGAACGCGACGGACGAATTTTGATTGGTGGAGATTTCACGAGTGTGGATGGGGTTCCGCGTAACTCATTAGCACGGTTGAACATCGATGGTTCATTGGATCTGAGTTTCGATGCGAAATTTGCACCTGATTCAGCGATTCGATCCATCGTTGTTGATTTCGATGATTCCATCGTTATTGGCGGAGTTTTCAACTCAGTCGGTGGGGTTACGAAGAATAGTATCGCACGCCTCAAGGTTGATGGCTCCCTCGACCTTGGCTTTGATGTGGGCCTGGGTGCAAGTGGGCCTATCTACACGATGGCTGTGCAACAGGACGGCAAAATCTTGGCCGCCGGAGATTTTAATGAGTTTGGTGGGCTTTTGAGCAATCGAATCACTCGTTTGAACCCTGACGGGAGTTCGGATCCAACGATCAACTTTGGTGCAGGAGCGAATGGTTTTATCGCATCCATCGCGGTTCAGAACGACCGCCAGATCATGATCGGTGGAGGGTTCACCGAATTTGATGGGACGAGCCGCAAACATTTAGCACGCCTCTACGGCGGATCGTTCACGGGGTCAGGCAGCGTGGAGTTCCTAGCTCCGGCTTACACCATTCTCGAGTCGCTAACCAATTCCGTGGTGATCGTCCGACGGACGGGTGGACTTTCTGGCAGTGTCGGAGTGACGCTGAAGACCCAGCCATTCACGGCAGAAGCCAATGTTGATTACGTCGATGTAACGACTAATTTGGTTTTTGCCCAAGGCGAATCCTTCAAGAAGGTCTGGGTTCCTGTGATTAACGACAATCTCGCCGAACCCGACAAGACACTCCAACTGTATCTGACTAACTACACGGGTGGGGTCTCGTCGGGCAACCAACCCTTCACACTACTGACCGTCGTGAGTGAGGATAGTGTCATTGGCTTCTCCGAATCCGTTTACAGCGTGAATGAGACCGCCGTCGGTGGTAGGGCTTCGATAAGCTTACAACGCGAGGGCGTTACCGCTGTGGCGATTTCAGTGACTTTGACCACGCAGAACGGGACAGCTTCCTCAGGATCCGATTACACCGCAGTTAACACTGTGGTCAAGTTTGATGTCGGCCAGACAGTCGCGGTGGTTGCGATTCCGATCACCGACGATAATGCCGTCGAAGGTAATGAAACCATTACCTTGGTTCTCAGTGCGCCAAGCAACGGAGCTATGCTCGGAGTGGCAACTGCTACGTTGACGATTTCGGACAACGATTTCGCTCCGGGGGTTCTGAGTCTTGCTTCGAGTTACACGGTCACCGAGGGTGCTGAGAATGCGTTGATCACGGTCAACCGCACCGGCGGTCGGGCGGGTATCGTTGGAATCGACTATTGGACCGATTCGTTGACCGCAACTGCGAACACGGATTACACGGGCGTGTCCGGAACGCTTCTGTTTCTTGATGGCGAAGTGACCAAAACCATCAAATTGCCGATTACTCAAGACCTTCGAATTGAAGGGAATGAAACGCTTCGTTTGACGATCAGCACACCGACGGGTGGCGCAGCGTTGGGCAGCATCACGACATCCATCATCACGATAACGGATGATGATTTTGGCCCCGGCTCTTTTGACAGCAGCTTTTCGATTCCAGGAGGGATCGCTGGGGCTGGTGGCGCCGGTGTTGTGCGTTCCATGAACTTGCTTGAGGATGGCAAAATTTTAATCGGCGGATCGTTTACCTCTGTGGGCGGGGCGTCCCGACGCGATCACGCACGGCTTCAATTGAACGGCTCTCTTGACGCATCCTATACCACCGGATCGGGAATTACTGGAGTCAATGCTATGGTGATTTCTGGTGCTGGCAAAATTTATGTGGGTGCTACGGATTCGGCTTATGTTGGGTTAAGATCGGCGAACGGTGCCGCTGATTCGACCTTCGCTCAGATTGCTGGGTTGAATGGGCCTGTCTATGCCGTGCTTCCGCAGGAGGATGGAAAAGTGATCGTGGGCGGTGGTTTCACACAACCGGCGGCAGGTTTAATCCGGTTGGATCGCAACGGAGCCTTGGATATCAGCCTCAATCCTGATGGCGGTTTTGGTGGGGGTGTCGTGAACCAACTGGTATCGGCAGGGGAGGGTTCTTTCTACGTGGGTGGAAACTTTACTTCGGCGGGGGGGCTTTCCCGAAGCGCGTTGGTGCGGATACTCTCCACAGGTCTGTTGGATGGTACCTTCAACGCAGGGAGCGGAAACAACGGGAATGTGCTCTGTATTCTTCCGTTGGCCGACGGCAAGCTTTTGGTAGCCGGCGAGTTCACTTCGTTTAATGGCGTTAGCCGGACTCGGATTGCGAGACTTACTCGTGCTGGCAAGGTGGACACTGAGTATAAACCCGCTGCGGTGAACGGAACGATTCGAGCGCTAGCTCTTGCTCCAAACGGAAAGCTCTATATTGGCGGTGATTTTACCAAGGTTGATGGTGAACCTCGCGTTCGTCTGGCACTCTTGGGCAAGGATGGCTCGCTGGATTTGGGTTTTGACCCAGGACAAGGGCCGGATGCATCGGTTTATGACTTGGCGTTGCAAGCCGATGGACAATTGCTCATCGCGGGTGCATTTACCAAGGTGAACGGTTTTGCGAGCACCGGAGTTGCCCGAGTTAACGGGGAACGTGCAGTGCCGTTGTCACCAGTGATCACCAGTGTTAAACAACTCGAGAACGGTGACATCGGGCTGGTCTTCGAGTCCGAAGCAGGTCGCACCTATATCTTGGAGATCTCGACTGATTTAAAAACCTGGAGCCCGCTGAGTCAAACGATCTCCACGGGAAATACCACCGAGATTCGTGATAGTGCATTGGGGGACAACGCGGCTCGGTTTTACCGTTTGATCGTAAAAGAATAACGCTGAATCGTTAATCGAAGCGAACACGTGTTCCTGACCAATTTTGCGAGACAACGGTGTGTTGATTGGGTTTAATGCGTGCGCGTTGATGAGTGCCGAGTAGACTGAATTTTTGAGACTTAAGTATTTGTATGTTGAACACATTTCCAATCTGTAACCGGGGCTTGCTTCACGCTTGGACCGGTTGGATATGCCGGCTCACGTTCGTCCTAATGGCACTTTTTGCCGCAACGTCCACGGGGAGGGCGCAGTTTACCAATTTTTTTGCAGGTACGAACTATGTCGAGTTTCTTCAACCCACCTACTCCGTGCGTGAGGATGGCCTGATGGTGACGATCGCCGTCCGAGCATATTCAGATCCCGTGGCCCTTGCGGATACCAATAACTTGGTATTTTTCCCCTTTTACGGTGCCGTTGATTACTCGACATCGGATGGCTCGGCGAGAGCCGGTGTCGACTATTATGCAACAAGCGGAAAGCTTAATTTCTTTTTTGGAAATTGGGGTGGTGGGTTTGGGACGAATCTGACTGAGGTTTTATCATCGTTCGATGTGTTCATCAAAAACGACGCGTTTACGAACGGGAATCGAACGGTCGTTCTTAGCTTGAACAATTTAGATGAGCTTTCCTTTGGGCCAAATCAAAGGGCGATCCTCACGATTACCGATGACGAACTCCTCCCGAAGGGGTCAAGTGCTGGGATACTGCAATTTAACTATGCTTCTTACGAAGTAACTGGCTTGGAGGGGGTTGTGGAAGCTGATATTTCGCCAATGGGGGCGAGGATTACTGTCACTCGAACTTCAGGATCGGATGGCCGCATTATGGTGGATTACTCGACCGTAGCAATCCCCGGTGGTGCTGTCGTCGGCCAAAATTATGGAGCCACAGCTGGGACACTCGTTTTTGATGATTTTCAAACTAGCGCGTCATTCATCGTGCCGATCCCTAGGCAGAAGAGCGACTTTACTTATTTTACTACCAACATCGTTAATGGTCGGTTTCCGTTTCAGGTAAAATTGTCGAATCCGCGTGCCGATTCTCGCGAGGACGCAGCTCTTATCCGTCCAAGTCTTGGCGGGCGCTCTGTGGCAACCGTCACCGTGAATCGCTTGGAGGGCGGCTTTGGAATTATTCGAAGCCACTGGGTTTTTACCGAGAATCAAGGAGTCCGAACTCCCGTGCGGAATGCTGATTACGTCGGACCGCTATGGGAACAGGGATTTGCGACGATTGTCGTCAAGCGTTCGGGACCCATCGATCAAGGTGTTAGTTGCCATTACTGGACAAACGTGAAGGACTCGTTGGGAGATGAAGCGAATAACATTTTTCCCACGGATGCGTCCAATGAGTATGCCACACCCTTTTCGGACTACTACCCTCCTGCCACGGGTGCTTGGGCAACCACGCTTGGTGGGGATCCTCAGAATAAATTGGAATGGGCCGCGTTTGATGACAGTGATCGAGTGATTCGGATTCCGATCATTAACGATGATCTCGTCGAATTCCCTGAGGGTATCTTAGTCCGGCTTTATATTTTAGAAGATGATGCGTTTCCAGATGGTGCGCGGATGGGACCCTCTCGTTCAGCGCATCTGAGTATTGCGATGGATACTATCGACGGTTCACGGATCAACAACGGTCACTTGGAGATAGGGGAGCAATCTGCAGGGTCTGTCGACCGGACCTTCAATCAGCAGAATAGACCAGACACAGTCCCTCCGAATAACTCGCAACCTGGAGCAAACAACACAGTGTTCGCGGTTGTAGCACAACCCGATGGTCGAAGTATTATCGGCGGCGATTTCAGTTCTTACAATGCGACTCCTCGTGGACACGTTGCCCGAGTCCTGCTCAACGGCAATCTTGATACCACGTTTAACCCCGGCACGGGAGCGAATGGTTCAGTTTCTGCCCTTGCCCTTTATCCCCCAAACAGTGCCTTCGCAGGTAGGGTCTTGGTTGCGGGTGGGTTCGACTCATTCAATGGGACGCTTCGTCGAGGAATTGCCCGATTAATGCCCGATGGATCCTTGGATCCGAGCTTTAACCCTGGACTGGGAGCGAATGATGCGGTGCACGCGGTGGCTATCACCGAGACTGACACGATTTACATTGGTGGCAATTTCACCACGGTCAACGGGACTAACCGAAACAGTTTTGCCCGACTTGGCAGAGATGGATTGCTCGATACGACGTTCCAGATGGGTGCTGGTTTTGACGGACCTGTCTATGCGATCGGGTTAGTTTCTGGCGATGCACGGCCCGTTGTCGGTGGGGATTACACTAGCTATAATGGGACTGGTCGAAACGGAGTCGCTCGACTCAATGCGGACGGGAGTTTGGATGCCACGTTCAACCCGGGAACTGGTGTGAATGGGGCTGTCTACTCGGTGGCACGTTGGGGCACTGCTACTTATATCGGGGGTTCCTTTACTCAGGTCAACGCGGTGGATCGTAGTTCAATCGCCAAGCTTGAGCAGGATGGTTCAATTGCAACAGCGTTCTATCCTGGCACTGGTTTTGATAACACCGTTTACTCAATTGTGATGCAGCCGGATGGGAAGCCCTTGATTGGCGGTATTTTTCGATCCTATAATAGCACGCGGCGGGTAGGTATGGCTCGGCTATTCCCGGATGGAATGTTGGACACTTCCTTCATGGATACTGCGTACAATCATTTCGCGGGTATTCCTAACGCTTTGAGTCCCAACAATCCGTTGTCTCAGGAGAATTTTGTTCGTTCGATGGCGTATTGGAATACCAATTACTCAGCCACATTGACCAACGTCATCGACATCGCAGGTTCCGCTGCAAAAATCGTGACTCCCGTGGTTAATAATTACAATTTTGAATACGTCTATGTCGGGGGAAGGTTTAAAAGTATGGGTGGTGGTTACACTCTCGACGACGTTCGAAACCAAAGCAACTTTGCGCGGGTTATCGGAGGAGCGACTGCAGGGCCAGGAAATATCGGGTTTACTGCCACCCAGTATTATGCGGATGAGGATGCGATGTTGAAATATATAACGGTAACGCGTTCCAATGGAAATCTAGCCTCTGCTGGTGCCGCTGTCGTAACTGAGACTCGGCCTTCCGGCCCGGGTGCTGCTGCTGCTTCAGATGATTTTTCTACGGTGACCATTACTCCAACGTGGGTCAGCTTGTGGGATGTAGCTCGAATGAAGAGTGAGGCGTTGACGGGGCCCAGCAACACCGATGGCGACAAGGCGAACGATCTCCTGATCCCGATCCAAGAGGACATTCTGCAGGAGGGGGATGAAAGCCTCAATATGCGTTTCTTCTTGCCGAAGGCTGATTTGGTTCTTGGGGGTGTGCCAATTCCAGTGGGTGCTGCGCTTGGGATTGAGCGGGCAAGCCTAACGATCATTGATAATGATTTCAATTTCGGAACGTTGGCATTCTCATCGAGCGACTATACGGTGAATGAGGATGGGAAATACGCCGTGCTCACCGT
>WBXJ01000122.1 GCA_008933045.1 Verrucomicrobiota bacterium | reverse complement strand
GCCATCTGGGCGTATATTGGCGGGCAGTAAACGGATAGAAAATACTAAAACTTGGGTCCCGGAGGATTGCGCAAGCAAACGTGGGACAACGAGTTTTTGTCGTTTTGTGGGGAAGATTGAAATTTTGCAGTGTGCAAACAAGCCCATGTAGCTCAGTTGGCAGAGCACGTCCTTGGTAAGGACGAGGTCATCGGTTCAAACCCGATCGTGGGCTCCATAAGACGACGCCTAACCGCAGTGTAATTTAACAAGAGAACATAACTAAAATCAGGGATCGCAATGGCAAAGGAAGCGTTTCAAAGAACTAAACCGCACGTGAATGTTGGAACCATCGGTCACGTTGACCATGGTAAATCAACTCTCACCGCTGCGATCGTGGCCGTTCAAGCCCGCAGAGGCTTGGCGACCCCCATCTCGTATGCGGACATCACCAAGGGTGGAACCGTCCGCGACGCAACTAAGACGGTTACCATTGCGGTGTCGCACGTGGAATACCAGTCGAATGAGCGTCACTACGCGCACGTGGACTGCCCAGGCCACGCCGATTACGTCAAAAACATGATCACGGGTGCTGCTCAGATGGACGGAGCTGTTCTTGTGGTCAGCGCGGCCGACGGCCCAATGCCTCAGACCCGCGAACATATTCTACTCGCCCGCCAGGTGGGTGTGCCAGCCATCGTCGTCTTCCTGAACAAGGTTGACCTCGTTGATGACGCAGAACTTTTGGACTTGGTCGAAATGGAAATTCGCGACCTGCTCAACAAATACCAATTTCCGGGCGACACTGCCGCGTTGGTTCGTGGATCCGCCACTGCCGCGCTCGAAGCTAAACCCGAAGGTGAAAAAGCAATCGCCGACCTGATGGAAGCGATTGACAAGCACATCCCGCTCCCTCCTCGCGAAATCGACAAGCCATTTTTGATGTGCGTCGAAGACGTGTTCAACATCGAAGGTCGCGGCACAGTTGTGACCGGTCGTGTGGAACGCGGTGAGTTGCTGAAGATGAGTGAGGTTGAAATTGTGGGTCTCAAAGATACCCGCAAGACGACCGCCACAGACATCGAAATGTTCCGCAAATTGCTCGATAAAGCCAGCGCTGGCGACAACGTCGGCGTGCTTCTGCGCGGCACAAAGAAAGAAGACGTGGAACGCGGCATGGTTCTCGCCAAGCCAGGTTCTATCAAAGCCTACACTAAGTTTAAAGCTGAGGTGTATGTCCTGTCGAAGGAAGAAGGAGGCCGTCACACGCCATTCTTCAACAAATATCGTCCTCAATTTTACTTCCGCACCTCGGATGTCACCGGTAGCGTGACCTTGCCTGAGGGAGTGGAGATGGTCATGCCCGGCGACAACGTCTCGGTGGATATCGAGCTCGGCGCCCCTGTGGCCATGGAAAAAGGACTACGCTTCGCCATCCGCGAAGGTGGACGAACGATCGGTGCGGGTCGCGTTAGCGACATCGTTTCCTAACCTATTTAACCGCATTACCAAGGAGCACGAGGAGGAAATCCTCCTCGTTGCCTCTTTTGTTCTGGCGGAATGAAAACAATACATACAAGATAGAAGACTCAGTCGCGAATTTTTGGATTTGGAGTTAGAGCAGTAGCTCAATTGGTAGAGTAGCGGTCTCCAAAACCGTTGGTTGGGGGTTCGATTCCCTCCTGCTCTGCCAAAAATTCGCCAACAAGCCGGAGGGGTGGCAGAGTGGTCTATCGCGGCGGTCTTGAAAACCGCTAAGGCTTTAACACCTTCGGGGGTTCGAATCCCTCCCCCTCCGCCAAACGTAACGTGAAAAACGAATATCTTAAACTAGCCATCTGGGCCGCCGTAATAGGTGGCGTTTTTGCCTTCCTCTGGAAACAGGGGTATTTGGTGAAAATTCGCGACTACATCGCTGAGACCAAGGAGGAGTTGCGAAAATGCGCCTGGCCCTCGACGGACGAGCTGAAGGGCTCGACGACCGTGGTCATGATCACAATCGCTCTGATGGGCGGGTTCACGGTCGGCGTGGACTGGGTATTGACGATGTTCATGCGGATGATCAATTCCTGATCACCGATACACAAGGATTCTGCTCATGCAAAGCCAGTGGTTCGTGCTACATACCCTCGCGGGTCAGGAACAAAAGGTTAAAGACAGCCTAGAGAAGCGTCTGAAGACCGAAGAGATGTCCGAGTATGTGAAGGAAATTCTTCTCCCGATGGAGAAGGTGGCGGAGGTTCGTGCCGGCAAAAAAACCGTCACTAGCCGCAAGCTCTACCCCGGCTACGTTTTTGTGAACCTCGTGCTCTTCGATGACAACAAAAGGATCATTGAGAAGCCTTGGTATTTTGTTCGTGAGACCCAAGGAATTATCGGCTTCATTGGTGGAGAACGACCCTCACCCACAAGCCAAGAGGAGATTGACTCGATCAAGGCTCAGATTTCTGACTCTGAGGACACCGAGAAGCCGAAGGTCAACTTCGATGTCGGCGAGCTGATCAAGATCAATGACGGTCCGTTCCTGAATTTTGGTGGTGCGATTGAGGAGATCGACCCCGAACGTGGCAAGCTCAAGGTGACGGTAAACATTTTCGGGCGCAATACTCCCGTCGAGTTAGAGTATTGGCAGGTCGAAAAGGCTTGATTTCGCGTTGTTAACCAGTTCAAATTTAAAGTTCATCGTTTTTTATGGCTAAGAAAGTTGTCGGACAGATTAAGCTTCAAATTCCAGCCGGTCAGGCGAATCCCGCCCCTCCGGTCGGCCCCGCTTTGGGTCAACAGGGTGTCAATATTATGGCGTTCTGTAAGGAATTCAACGCCACCACTAAAGATCAAGCGGGGATGATTATCCCTGTGGTGATTACGGTTTATCAGGATAAATCGTTCACGTTCATCACGAAGTCTCCACCTGCCTCAGCGTTGCTGAAAAAAGCGGCTGGCGTGGCCTCCGGATCCAAAGTGCCGAACAAGGACAAAGTCGGCAAGGTCACTCGCCAACAAGTGTTGGATATTGTCAAAATCAAGGCAAAAGATCTCAACTCTTCCGATGAAGCTGCGGGGTATCGAATTGTCGCTGGAACTGCCCGCAGCATGGGCATTGACGTCGTCGGCTAAGAAATAATTTCCAAATCATCAATTAACCTCAACTGCGGGAGAGTCAACACGACTCGCATGCACCGCACAATAATAAATGCCTAGTAAACGTTACAAAAAGGCCGTGACCATGGTCGATGGGACGAAGTCCTACACCTTGGCTCAAGCGGTCGAGATCCTCGCCAAGTTTCCCAAGCCCAAGTTCAATGAGACGATTGACTTGGCTTTTCGTCTTGGAGTTGATCCGAAACAATCGGACCAAATGGTTCGCGGCACTGTTCCCCTTCCCCATGGAAGTGGAAAAAACGTGCGCGTCCTGGTCTTCGCAAAGCCGGGTTCGGCAGCCGACGCTGCTGTGGCTGCTGGAGCGGAGAATGTGGGCTTTGATGACATGATCAAACGATGTGTCGAAGGTTGGACTGATTTTGATGTTGCTATTGCAACTCCCGAGGCGATGGTGGAAGTTCGCAAATTAGGTAAGGTTCTCGGGCCACGCGGCTTGATGCCCAACCCCAAGACTGGCACCGTGACGGACGACACTGGCAAGGCAGTGCGCGAAGTCAAGGCGGGTCGCGTTGAGTATAAAGTCGATAAAGCAGGGAACATTCATGTGCCCGTTGGCAAGCTTTCGTTCTCAGCGGAACACATCAATGAAAATGCTCGCGCCGTGATCGAGGTTGTATCGAAGGCACGCCCCGCGAGTGTCAAAGGAATTTTTATGCTGAGCTGCACTATTTCAGCGACGATGAGCCCACCGGTGCGCATCGACACCCGCGAATTCACCGCCTAACCTGAATCAAAAGAAAATCCCATGCGCGCTGAAAAGAAATTCATCTCCCAAGAATACGTCAACCGTCTCAACCAATCGGCCTTCTTTATTGTGGTCGATTATCGGGCTGTAACGGTCGGACATTTTACTGAGCTCCGGAAACGTCTCCGCAAGGTTGGAGCCGAAGTTCATGTCGTCAAGAATTCGATCTTTCGCATCGCTGCGAAGGAAACTCTTGCCGATTTTGGCAACACCTTAGCTGGCCAGTTGGCAATTGTGACCGGCACGAAGGACATCTCCGCAACCGCCAAGGTTGTGAAGACATTCCAATCCGAGTTTAACAAGCCTCAGATCCAGTTTGGTTACATCGGCAACGAGCGACTAGAGGCCAAGACGCTGCTTACTTTGGCTGACTTACCCTCAATCGAGGTATTGCGAAGCACATTGCTCGGTTTAATCCAAGCACCCGCCAGCAGCCTCGCACGAGTCATTAAAGCTCATGTTGACAAGCAGTCAGAACCAGCAGCACCCGCTGAAGCCCAACCGGCTGAAGTGCAACCCGTTGCTTAACTTAATTTGCCCCGAGCTTTGTGGTTCGGGGCAGCACCCACAAATAACCCGAAAGAAAAAGTAAATCGTCGGACTAACGGCTGTTAGTCTGAAACCCAGCGCGGCTGCGCTACACGACGAAACTAGAAAGCTACCATGGCCGATATTGCAGCAATTGTTGAACAACTCAGTGGTCTGACAGTCCTTGAAGCCGCAGACCTCGTGAAACAGCTCGAAACCAAGTGGGGAGTCAGTGCTGCGGCACCTGCCGCCGCCGCTTCTGGTGCTCCTGCTGGAGCCGCTCCTGTGGCTGAAGCGCAAACCACATTTGACCTAATTCTCGTGTCAGTTCCGGCCGAGAAGAAGATCTCCGTCATCAAAGCCGTCCGCGAAGTCAAAGCTGGCTTGGGTCTTGCCGAAGCTAAGAAGCTTGTCGAAGAAGCACCAAAGACACTGCTCGAAGGTGCGAACAAAGCTGATACCGATGCCGCCAAGAAGAAGCTTGAAGAAGCTGGCGCTAAGGTCGAAGTCAAGTAATTTTGAAGTTCAATGGGGAGTGGCGATCAGATCTCGCCACTCCTCGCTTTTTGTTTCGTAGATTTAAGTTGACTTGTCTTGAGGATCAATTAAGTTGTTAGACTGTATCGTCAGGTAGTAAAATACGAATTTTGGACCGGTGAAATCCTTGGAGCCCCAAGGATGCCGGTTTTCTTTCGTTTTGATTAATCCATAGTGCTAGGCCGCAAGCCCAGCCAGCAATTGAGGAAAAAATGCCATCGCGCACCGCTGAACGTATAAATTTTGGTAAGATCAAAGAAGTTATTGCCCCCCCGAATCTCATCGAGATTCAGGTCAATTCGTATCGTGAGTTCCTCCAAGCGGAGGTTGCTCAATCCAAGCGAAAAAACTTGGGTCTCCAAGCCGTGTTTACTGAAGTTTTTCCAATCGAGAGTTACGATGGGAAATGCGTGCTAGGATTTCACAATTACGAAATTGGTGAACCGAAGCAAGACTGGCTAGAGTGTTTACGTGAGGGCATTACTTACGGAGCGCCTCTTCATGTCACCTTCATGCTGAAGGAGGACAAGGAGACGAAGGAGGAGAAGGTATTCATGGGTGAGCTACCGCTCATGACACCGCAGGGAACTTTTGTCATCAATGGTGCGGAGCGCGTCATTGTCAGCCAACTGCATCGCTCCCCTGGTTTAGCATTTGAGGCAACTCAACATCTGAACGGAAAGACCCTCCATTCGTTCCGGATTATTCCCGACCGTGGTTCGTGGTATGAGGCGCAATTTGACACGAGCGATTTGCTCTATGTGTATCTGGATCGTAAAAAACGCCGCCGTAAATTCCTTACCACTACGTTTTTCCGTGCTCTAGGGTATGGTTCAGACCTTGATATCCTGAAGTTGTTCTACAACATCGAGGAGTTGAGCATCAAGCAGGCGGATGCGCTTGAAGACATTCAAAACAAAGTTTTGGTTGAAGATGCCAATGATCCTGACAAGGGGATTGTTGTGGCACGTGCTTTTGAGCCACTGTCGAAGGCCGTGGTCAAGCAGATTGCCGATCTTGGGATCACGAAGATCCGTGTCGTTGATACGACGGTCGATGATGGCGTGGTGATTAAATGCCTCAAGAAGGATCCGACCAAGAACGAAGAAGATGCATTGAAGGATATTTACCGCCGCCTCCGGCCCGGAGATCCACCCACTGCAGCTAACGCCCGCGCATTGATCAAGCGTTTGTTCTTCGACTCGAAGCGCTACGACTTGGGCCGTGTCGGTCGTTACAAAATCATCCAGAAGCTGGGGCTGAAGTCGAGCAACGATTCTCGTATCCTAACCAAGGAAGACTTGGTCGCGGCAACGAAATATTTGCTCCGACTGAAGAAGGGCGAAGGCTCTTTAGACGATATCGACCATTTGGGAAGCCGACGCATCCGCACTGTGGGTGAGTTGCTCGCTAACCAATGCCGAGTGGGTCTAGCTCGCACGGAACGATTGGTGAAGGAACGCATGACCCTATTTGATCAGGGCATGGACACCATGACGCCGCAGAAGTTGATTAATCCGAAAGCATTGTCTGCGGTGGTCCGCGACTTTTTCGGACGAAGTCAGCTTTCACAATTCATGGATCAGATCAATCCGCTGGCTGAACTCACCCATAAACGCCGCTTGTCGGCGCTAGGGCCTGGAGGTCTTTCGCGTGATCGAGCTGGCTTTGAAGTTCGTGACGTTCATCCGTCGCACTATGGCCGTATTTGTCCGGTGGAAACTCCGGAAGGTCCAAACATTGGTTTGATTGCTTCATTGGCAACTTTTGCACGGGTCAACGATTTTGGTTTTATCGAGACTCCGTATCGCAAGGTTGAGAATGGGCGCGTTACGTCACATTTGGATTACCTGACGGCAGACCGTGAGGAAGCCTTTACTGTGGCGCAGGCCAATTCGATGATCGATGAAAAGGGTAATTTTGTCACAGATCGCGTTCTTTGCCGCTGCAAAGGTGACTTCGTGGATGTCGAACCTTCCAAGGTTGATTACATGGATGTTTCGCCCAAGCAGTTGGTTTCGGTAGCTGCGGGTCTCATTCCATTCCTCGAGCACGACGATGCGAACCGCGCATTGATGGGTTCGAACATGCAACGGCAAGCGGTTCCGCTTCTCGTTACGGAAGCACCTCTGGTCGCGACCGGTTTGGAAGAGCGCGTGGCTCGTGACTCGCGTGCGGTGCTTGTTGCCGAGGAGTCGGGCAAGGTCGCGTCGGTTATTGGTAATCAGATCATTATCACCCGAGATGGCAAATTGCCTGAGGGAAAGAAAAAGATTAAGACCGATATCGAGGAAGGGACGCACGTTTATCCGATTCGCAAATTCATGCGATCCAACGCCGCTACTTGTATTAACCAGAAGATTCTGGTGAGCAAGGGCGACACGATCAAGAAGGGTCAAGCATTGGCTGACGGACCTTGCACACAAGGCGGTGAACTCGCCCTCGGTAGAAACGTGCTCTGCGCGTTCATGCCGTGGAATGGTTACAACTTTGAAGACGCGATTTTGATCAGTGAACGAATTGTAAAGGACGATGTCTTTACCTCTATTCACATTGATGAATTTGAAGTGGGTGCTCGTGATACAAAACTGGGGCCTGAAGAAATTACCCGCGACATTCCTAACCTAGGTGAGGAAGCGTTGAGGAATCTTGGATTGGATGGCGTCATTCGCATCGGGGCAGAGGTTAAGCCTGGAGATATTTTGGTCGGCAAAATTACTCCAAAAAGCGAAACCGAACTTGCACCTGAAGAGCGATTATTGCGTGCCATTTTCGGCGAAAAAGCTGCGGATGTGAAAGACACCTCGCTGAAGGTTCCTTCGGGCACCTACGGCATTGTGATGGATGTGAAAGTTTCCTCGAAAAAGGAAAGCGAGAAGCCAATCGTAAAAGCCTCGGGAGGACCTGAGATTAAGAAGCATGCCAAACAGGTCGAAGAGGAACACAAGGCCAAACTCGAGGAATTGCGCGAGCAATTGACCGAGGGATTGAGCAATATCCTCTTAGGTGAGAAGATTCCGCTGGATGTGGTGAATTCGGAGACCGGCGAGATTATCATCCCGGCAAACCGTAAAATCACTAAGACCCTACTGCGCAAGCTGGCTGGGGTTTATGATCGGATCGAGATCGATCCTTCGCCTATCCGTAACAAGATCAACGAGATCATCGGCCAGTTCAAACGGAAGTTTGAAGATTTGCAGATGCACCATGATGAGGAAGTCGGACGGGCCGAAGCAGGGGATGATGTCGATCCTGGCATTATCAAGTCGGTGAAGGTTTATGTCGCATCGAAGCGCAAGCTTTCAGTCGGTGACAAGATGGCAGGACGCCATGGAAACAAGGGTGTCGTTGCAAAGATTGTTGCTGAAGAAGACATGCCGTTCTTGGCGGATGGCACTCCGATGGACATCGTTCTGAACCCGCTGGGCGTGCCTTCGCGCATGAACGTAGGGCAGGTTCTAGAAACGCATCTGGGTTGGGCTGCGAAGTTGTTGGGCATGCGTTTTGCGACGCCTGTGTTTGACGGCATCAAGGAGAAGGATATCCGGAAGTATCTGAAGGATGCGGGCCTTCCTGAACATGCAAAAATCCATCTTTATGATGGACGCACGGGTGACATGTTCGACCAAGAGATTGTCGTCGGCTACATTTACATGATGAAGCTTGGACACTTGGTGGCGGATAAGATCCATGCTCGCGCAGTTGGTCCCTACTCGTTGGTAACTCAGCAACCGCTGGGCGGCAAAGCGCAGTACGGCGGTCAGCGGTTCGGAGAAATGGAAGTCTGGGCCATGGAAGCGTATGGAGCAGCCTACACTCTTCAAGAGTTGCTCACGGTCAAGTCGGATGATGTGCAGGGACGCACGCGCATCTATGAAAGCATTGTCAAAGGTGACAATTCTTTGGAGGCCGGAGTGCCCGAATCGTTCAACGTATTGGTCAAAGAGATGCAATCTCTCGGCCTCGACGTCAAGGTGGGTTATTCAAACCCAGCAGATCAGCCCGCACAAGCACCCTTATT
>WBXJ01000121.1 GCA_008933045.1 Verrucomicrobiota bacterium | reverse complement strand
GGTCACGCCGGGATCAGTCAGAACGAGCGGTTGTGGGAACTGACATGGCACAAGAATTGGACCAACCTAGTCCAAAGACCCCAGTAGCTGAGGATCTTCCAATCGAGAATCCGCTCATCCAAGAAGCCAGCAAGTTGACGGGCTGAAAAGACATCCGAACCACCTTAGCTTGCGCACCACTTCTGGCCTATTTTGCAGTCGAAACTTTTTTCCGCTTTACTTGACACCACAACCTGTAGTGGTATAGGTTAGATAGAACACCGCATCCGGCGGTTTTAACTGTTATGCGTTGCTCCAAATGCGACTGTCAGGAAGATAAGGTTATTGACTCACGTACTTCTCGGGAGGGTGCGACAATCCGACGACGACGCGAATGTTTGGGTTGCGGACATCGCTATACCACCTATGAGGAGGTCGAACACGAGGGGATTCTGGTTGTAAAAAGAGATGATCGTCGTGAACCGTTTTCGAGAGAAAAATTAGTGCACAGCCTCCGAGTGGCTAGCCTTAAGCGCCCTGTCAGCCCAAAAGCGATCGAAGACTTGGTGGATAAAATCATTGATGCGATCGAAGGAAAGTATGATCGAGAGGTTCCTTCGATGGCGATAGGTGAACGGGTCATGGAGGGATTGCGCGATTTAGACAAAGTTGCTTACGTCCGATTTGCTAGTGTGTATCGACGGTTCGAAGAGCCCACCGAATTTGTCCAGGAAATCAGAAAAATGGAGGAGAACAAATGATTCAACTACATCCAGACTGCCTGATTTTTCATACTTCTTCCGGAGACTCCTTCCCTTGTTCAGCCGAGACGGTCACCATTGAGATTATAGGTGATTCGGCAAACAAGCTTGATCCTGATGTGCTTCGGCAGGCTGCGTCGGCCGTTACCTATTATTTTCGCCATGACTTAGGCCGTGAACACGTCACTTTGGATGAGTTTACGCAGGCTCTGAGCCGCACTTTGCGACAACTCGGCTACGATGTGTTAACTCCGGAGACCACTTCCAAAAGCGCTGCTTCACCCGCTTCGAGTGCGGATTTGGCAATGCTGGCCTTTTGTTCCCCTAGCGGATTTGAACTCGATTTTTTCCCACGATTAAGAACCGAGCTGAGATCCCGCTTGGCAGGTTCTTCAGAGATTCTTTTGTTCCAAGGGTTGCGTCGCTGCGTCAAGCAACTGACTGGTCGCCAACGTTGGTGTCCTTGCTGCGAACAAAAGAGCGACCAAATTGTGCGTTTTTTGCGCGATTGCCTCGCCTTCGAGGAACATGAGAAGAATTGCGGGTTAGTGATCCTCTAAAATATTCCATGGCCCAGACGATTTTTGAGCGGCTGATTGATGGAGAAATTCCAACCGAAATCGTTTATCAAGACGATTTAGTTTTTGCATTCCGTGATATTAATCCCAAGGCTCCGATTCATATTCTGATCGTACCCAAAAAGCCGATTCCGAGAATCGCAGAATCAACTCTCGATGATCAGTTTCTCCTCGGCCATTTACTTCTAAAAGCCGCTCACGTGGCGAAAGTGATTGGGTTGGAAGGGACAGGGTATCGTTTGGTCATCAACAATGGACACGACGGCGGAGAAACTGTCCCACATTTGCATTGTCATATTCTGGGAGGGCGACTTATGGACTGGCCCCCGGGTTGATCCACCCTCACCCCTGTTCGTCAGTGGGGTCGCTTAAACTGTTCAGCTTCGCGACGGTTATGACCTTTAAGAAGCTGCGACTGGTTGTGGAGCGTGCTGAGAACTTCTTGGATGAAGAATTCGCATCGAGAAACAACGCCACCCAAACTGGTCACCGTATCGCGCTCAGCCATGTCGTTGGTCACTGCGAGCACCTCCCCATAGGGACGGTAGAGATGAGCCACCCGCTCGATTAAATCATCCGCAGTACGACCGCCTTGTGAAAAGATAACCTCCAAGCCCTCAGTCACGATTGGTTTTTGAGTATTGGGATGAGCTCCTGCGCCATCAAAAAATACCGTGATTGGTGTCGGAATAAAATCACGGTATTGAGTGAGAACATGGATCAACTCGTCACGAGCGGTTGCAGAAAAACGCGGCTTACCGCGAGCTAGGTCTGGCCAAGCGTGGAGCAAACTATAACCGTCGATTAAAATTCGCACGATCGCCATCAGATGGATCGGTTGTTTGGCTTGGTGATTGAGGATGTTTGTTTTTCACACCGGTATGGCATCAAACCTCCGCCTCGACCCATTTACCGTGTTCACGAATTAAAGCAACTAACTGATCGACAGCATCCGCTTCTGGAATGTTGAATTTTACCGGTTTTTTCCCGACGTAAAGGTTGATTTTATTGGGTGCCCCACCGACGTAACCAAAGTCGGCATCAGCCATCTCACCGGGCCCGTTGACGATACAGCCCATGATGGCAATCTTCACGCCCTTGAGATGCTGCGTGCGCTCTTTGATCCGCGCAGTCACGGTTTGGAGATTGAATAAAGTTCGACCACAGGAGGGACATGCCACGTAATCCGTCTTAAAGGAACGGCAACCGGCCGCCTGCAAAATATTGAATGCCAATCGTAGCGACTGACCTGCGCCCTGTTCACCTCGGACAAGGATGGCATCTCCAATTCCGTCGGCGAGTAAAGTGCCTAGCACGACCGCAGCACGGAGCAACGCAACTTCTGGCTGCAAGGGTGAAGTGGTCAGGGTCAGTGTGTCCTTAAGCAAAATCGGGTTCGTCAACCCTAGGCGATTCAGCTTCGCAGCTAACAACCGAAAGGCCGCGATCGCAGGGAGCCGAGTCTCATCTTTTACAGTGACGAGTTGGTTACCGCAATTCAGCGTAAAATCGCTCTCTGGATCGATCTCGTAGATGTTGAGATCCTCGTAGACTGCCTCGGGTCGAACATCGTCCTTGGGGCGGATTCGTGGTGCGACTATGTCCCATGTGGCTTGGGTGACGACGACACGGATGGTCTGCTCGCCACCGCAATTAACACCATCCGTCAACCGAATCTCCGGCGTGTCTCGACGGGTATAATTGAACGGATCATAGGAAAGTGCCAACTCCTGCACATCTTCGGTGCGATGGGTCAAAAGGGGAATTTGGGTCAGCAATTCGTTGCACACCGAGATCTCGCGAGGTGAATCTTCGGTGAGAGAAACGCGGATCGTTTCACCAACTCCGTCGCAAAGTAGTGACCCTATCCCAATCGCACTCTTGATTCGCCCATCTTCACCTTCACCTGCCTCCGTCACGCCAAGATGAAGCGGATAATTCCAGCCGGATCCAAGGTCATTCAGGCGTGCAACTAGCAACCGATAACACTCGATCATCACTTTCGGATTGCTCGACTTCATCGAAAAAACGATGTTGTTGAACTCATGCTTCTGAGCGATCCGAGCGAACTCCAAGGCACTCTCAACCATTCCCAACGGGCTGTCACCGAAGCGATTCATGATGCGGTCGCTTAAGGAACCATGGTTGGTGCCGATCCTCAAAGCCCTGCCAAGGCGTTTGCATTCGAGAACGAGTGGAGTAAATTTTTGCTCGATACGAAAAAGCTCAGCGGCATATTGCTCGTCGTTGTAATCTTTAACGGCAAATTTTTTAGAATCCGCATAGTTCCCGGGGTTGATTCGAATTTTTTCAACCCACTTCACCGCCTCCAAAGCGGCTTCTGGCTTGAAATGAATATCGGCGACAATTGGCACGTGACACCCGAGGCGGCGCAGTTCACGGACGATGTTTTCGAGATTCGCCGCATCCTTAACCGTCGGGGCCGTGATGCGAACAATTTGGCAACCGACCTCAACTAGCTCCAAGGTCTGCTGCACACAGGCTGCAGTATCCATGGTATCACAAGTGATCATGGATTGTTTGACCACGGGATGCTGTCCGCCGATCACAACTCCGCCTTGGGTGAGGTCACCGACGATGACCTCGCGGGCGCAGCGACGTTGATAGGAATATGCCGAACGTGCGTGCTGCATTAAAATTACCGATTTGTGGAAGTGCCGGAGGGTTCGATATGAGTTTCTTGCGTAATAAACGCCTTAAACAAAGGCAGTCGCTTGATATCGTAAAAGGTCACGTAAACCATGAATGAAATTAACAGAACTGCAAATATGGTGGTCGCGTATTCTTGAAATCGCACACTTAGGCGGCGGCGGGTGATGGCTTCGAACAAAGACATCGTGATGTGGCCACCATCAAGCACCGGCAGCGGGAGCATGTTGATCACAGCTAGATTGATATTCAGCAGCACCAGAAAACTTAATGCCAACCGATAATCCGTATTCACCCATTTCGCGAGCATGGCAAAAATTCCGACAGGCCCACTGAGATCTTTTGCTCCCACGCCGGTTTGTTCATGGTGATAGAGAGCACTAAAGGTCTTGATCGTTTTGGAAATTACTTCGCTGACCTGATCCCAAGGCAGCGGCCCAGGTTTCTGCACCTGATAAAGCTCCGCAAGATCAGAAGTTAAGGCGACTCCGATGATTCCATCCTTCGTCGTCGGATCTTGACGAGGGGTGATGTTGATCTTGAGTTTTTGATCGCCCCGTTTCACCTCGATTACGCTGACCTGACCGCCGCGTGAACGGATGAGTTTGATCAACTGTTCTTTATTCACGATAGGCACACCCGCGAAGCCAATGATCAAATCTTTCTCCTGAAGCTTCGCCTCTTCGGCTGCACTTCCGCTCTTAACTCCACCCACAACCGGATGATCCCGAGGTTCTAAGTTAAGGAGCTTAAAGCCAAAGGTGCTGTTCACCTTGGCTTCGAGGTTGTAGGTATTACGTTGGCCGTTGCGTTCAATCACCACTGGCAACATGTTCGTACGGGCGAGTCCTGTGGCCTCCTGCACCTCCATCCAACCGCGAATGGGTCGGCCATCGACTTCGACAATTCGGTCTCCCTCAAGAATACCCAGTTTGGCTTCGGTTGAATTCGGCTCAACAAACCCGATAATGGGGGGGTTAACAAGAATAGGTAGACCCGTGAAATAAATAACCGTGGCGATGACGAATGCAAAAACCACATTCATGAAGGGGCCTGCCACCGAAACGAGAATTTTGGTTAACGGTGTAATTTCAGGCAACGGCTCTGCTGCATGTTTTCCTTCCAATGCTTCAGAAGTCACCATCTGAGGTAGTTTGACAAAACCTCCAGCGGGAATGAGTCGCCACGAGTATTCGACTCCATCTCGGGTCCATCCAAAAATCTTAGGGCCAAACCCGATGGCGAAGGCCTCAACCTTCATGCCACGCCTACGAGCCATCCAAAAATGACCGTACTCGTGGACAAAAATCGCAGCACCGAACAGTAAAAGGACGGTGCCAACAACATACAAAAGCGACAAAATACTCATGATACGACCGCTGGTTTAGCGGAATAATCCTCTGAAGATAGCCTCGACACCACGGTCATGCAAACTCGGATTCGGTGAGGAGGCGTGAAAAAAAGTTTTAGCTGTGAATTTTTGCCTGGGCTGAGGCTCCCTGCTCCACGCTAGGAAGTGCGACTGTAAAGACGGTTCCCTTTCCAACCTTCGACCGAACCCTAATCCGTCCGTGATGCGCTTCGATAATTTTGGCAACAATGGCAAGCCCTAGCCCCGTCCCCTTGCGACGAGTTGTGCGCAGCAGCGAAGAAAATACGTGGGCACATTGTTCCTCAGCCATTCCATCCCCAGTATCTTTAAACTGAATTGCAATTTGAGGCCCGCCTGGAGACTTGATTGTTCGGGTCAGAATCACGAGTTCGCCGCCATCAGGCATCGCCTCGACAGCATTCAAGGTGAGGTTCAAAAAAACCTGCTCAAGTTGTGTTGGGTCGGCCATGATTTTAGGCAACTCAGGGTCCAGTTTTTTAACCCAACGAATGTTTTGATTGGTCAGCTTGTGACGGATCAACAGCCCCAGATCATCTAACACCCGATTCACATCTGTGAGCTGAAATCGAGGCTCGGTGGTTCTGGCGAAATCGAGCACTTGTTCCACGATCCGATTGAGCAGGTCCATTTTTTCACCCATGATCTGAGCATCACGGGCGCGAGGATCGGAAGGATCAAAACTCAAATTCAGGGAATGATAAAGCATCTTCATTACCGTGAGCGGATTGCGAATTTCGTGGGCTACCTCAGCGGCGAGCAAACCGATGGCAGAAAGCTTTTCGTTTTGGCGAATCTCCTCTTCCACATCCACTAAACGTTCGTAAAGCCGGGCCTTTTCGATCGCGATGCCGGACATTTCAGCCAAGGCGGAAAGAATGCGAACTTCCTCATTGGAAAAAATATGGGGAACAGAAGTGTAAACGCTGAGAGTTCCAATGGCATTACCTCGATAGATTAACGGGACACTGAGGAGCGAAACTAACCCCTCCTGCCGAGCAATCTCCACGTTTTGATAGTGGGAAGAAATCTGGACATTTTGAACTTGGAGTGGTTTTTTTCGACGCACCACAGTGCCCAGCAGGCTATCCGACAAGCTAAGCCTCGGCTTGGTCAGATACGCCACGCCAGCTCCGTAATTGGCTCGAAGATCAAGCCACTCGCGAGAGTCGTCCAACATCAAGAGCGAGCACATTTTAGCCTCCATTAACTCGCAGGCTTCGCGGGTAATCACCAGCAACGCATCATCAAGATTCAGTGCGGAATTAATAATTTGACCCACACTGAATAGAGATTCGAACAAACGTGCCTTACGGCGATTTTGCTCATAGAGCCACGTATTCTTAATCACTCGAGCCGCCTGTGTTGCTAGCTCCTTGAGCAGTTGCTCATCCTCCTCAGTGAACGCATTGAGGCGTTCCGAATCAACGTTGACAACCCCACGCACTTCGCCATCGATTTCGAGGGGCACCGCGAGTTCGGAGAGGACATTTTGCTTCGCAGCAATATAGCGGGGATCCTGTCGCACATCCCCCACCCGTGCGGATTTTCCCTTTCGCGCTACCCAACCCGTGATGCCTTCGCCGAGTTTGAGTTGCAGTGCTTCACCTGTAATCGGCAGACCATGCGACGCCTGAATCTCAAGAAAGTTATTGTTGGGATTCACCAAGACAACCGACCCGCTGGAGGCTCGCATGATCCGAACAGCCTCGCTCATGATCAAAACCAATACTTGTTGAGGTTCGAGAGTCGAGTGAATGACATCACTCACCTGATAAAGCAATTGCAACCGGTCGTAACGGGCTTGCAAGTCCTGCAACGCATTGGCGAGCAATGGCTCCCCCCCCCCGTTTACCGAGTCAACTGCGTGAGACATAATCCAGTTCCACCAAAGATAAGATTAGGCAACCAACCCGCCAACACCGGTGACAAATAACCACCCGTCCCAAGTGCCAACGAGAAGCGCATGATGATGAAATAGGCGAAGCAAATGAAAATGCTCGCAGCTACCCCCACGAACACATTGCGCCGCCCGGAGGCCGCACCGAATGGAACGGTCACCAGCACTACCACCAAGCACGTCCACGGCTGAGCAAGTCTTGCGTGCCACTGAGTTTCAAGGATCGCTGTATCCTTGGTGTTCAGTTGTAGATGCAAACGCAGATACTGAATTTCATCGAGTGTGAGATGCGCTTTCTTGGCGGCACTAATTCCATTCAGGCTATTAAACTTCAAGATGACACCAATATCGCGTGGGGTTTCAGTGAACTCAGGCAAAGTTAATTGATTGGTGCGCGTGGGACGTGTCGCTTTCTCCAAATCCAACCCCGCTTCGTAGGTGAACTGCTGCAAATCAAAAAACATCCATTGTTCATTAGTATACAATGCGCGACGGGCGATCAGGCGACGAACAATCCCCGAATCAATCGTCCATTCAATATTCACCCCCAACATTTCAGAGGATTCAAGATTGTAAGAACCGATACCCCAGATCCGATGATCACGGGCGTTTCGAAAGTATACATTTTGGCGGATATTGCGCTTTGCTAAGGCCTCGGGACTGTGTTGATTCAATATCTCCTCACTCCGTTCCAAGCTTTGCGGCACAAAGAATTCACCTAACACAAATAACGCACCACTGAAAACCAGACCGAGGATGAGGTAAGGCAGACAGATGCGCCAAATTCCCACTCCAGCGGCACGCATAGCCGTCAGTTCATGGTGGCGGGCATGATTCGTCAGGGCATACAACAGAGCGAGGAGCAGGGAGATCGGCAAGACTGTCAGCAGCAGTTCGGGAACTCGAACGATGTAATAAAGAGTAACCTCTTCAAGACTAAGATTCCTTGCCTGCAACACAGAAAGTTGGCCGAAAATCTCAAAAACCACCCAGAATAAAAGGAACCCTCCCAAGGTGTAAACCAAAGGCACTAACAACTCCCGTAACAAATAACGATCCAACAAACGCACGAGTCATGAAACTAACGATCCAAGCGAAACAAGGCAAGCAGTGCGCCCGAACCTTGAAAGTGCATAGAGTTTTGAAAATCCGCGATTGCCTGACGTCCTATGGGGTGGTAGGGTCGCACGGATCGAAAATAATTAGATTTTATGGCAAAACCCATCCTTCAATTGATTTTACTGGTTTCCTGCTTGATTACGGCGACCCAGGCTCAAACTGGTGATCCCCTCCTACCCGTCGTGGAGGTGAACACACCCGATCCTGCTCTCCCTCCAGTGCTGGCTGAACCCGTGATTACTCCACCCTCCTTGACGGTTCCTGAGCCCGTTACTTCAACGAAAGTTGCCAAGCCAAAACCCAAAAAACCCGCCAATGTTTTTTCTGGAAAACTAACGGCCGTCGATAAGGCAAACCTCACCTTAACCATCGAGACCAAGGCTGGAAAATCAACCACCTACGCGATCACGCCAGAGAGTCGCATGTCGAAGGGGGGCAAACCTTCCACTTTTAGCAATGCCACCGTGGGCGATTCCATCAGGGGTGTTTTCGCCAAATCGAAGGAAGGCAAACTGAAGGTCGTTTCGCTGGATTACGGAGCACCTGTCATAAAAACTACGGATGATTCGCCTGCCCCGAAAAAGGCTAAAAGCCCGAAAAAGGTAAAAACCATCAAAATTACTCCAATCCCTGCGACCGAGAGTGCGCCT
>WBXJ01000120.1 GCA_008933045.1 Verrucomicrobiota bacterium | reverse complement strand
GCGATCACCGAACCACCACGTCCGCCTCTCAACAACTGGCCCGAAATACTCGCAAAATACTCGCTCTAAAATCTGTCCCCTTTTGAACCCGCGCAGAAATCCCCTTTTGAACTCCCGCCGACAAGCCCATAAAACTGGGTTGTGTTCTGGGGGCTATTGTAGGAGTGTTTAGTAATCTGCATTCATTACTCGTTTGAAATGACCTTACGTTTGGGCTTCGCCATGATTTGCCGTTTGAATGCCCGACTGCTCGGGGTCGGAGGCTTGGCATTGGCCTGCAGCAGTTGGGTTGGCACCGCCAAGGATTTGACCAAAGCGGAGGGCTTGGCATTTTTTGAGAATAGGATTCGCCCTATTTTCGTAGAGCATTGTTATCCCTGTCATAGCACCGAGGCTAAAAAAGTGAAGGGCGCTCTCAAGCTGGATACTCAGGCAGATTTTTTAAAGGGGGGAACGGACGGAACCATCGTTGTCGCTGGACACCCTGAACAGAGTGCCCTGATCCGCGCGGTGCGGTACGAGGATCCAGATTTTCAAATGCCGCCTAATAAGGACGGAGCCAAGAAGCTGCCTGAGGCTAACATTGCAGACCTCGTGCGATGGGTCTCGATGGGTGCACCGTATCCTGAGACAGCCCAAGGCACGGCACCTTTGGCCTCCAAGTCGTGGGCGTTTGCACCCATTAAAAATCCACGGCCGCCGAGTGTTAAAAAGTCCAAATGGCCTGCCAATTCGGTGGATCGATTTATTCTGGCAAAGATAGAAGCCAACGGTGGAAGTCCCGCTGAGCCGGCTGATCGATACACGCTGATCCGGCGTGCGACTTATGATCTCACAGGCTTACCGCCGACTCCGGAAGAGGTGGATGAGTTTATCAACGACCGATCTCCGGCAGCGTTCTCCCAAGTCGTCGATCGCTTATTAGAATCCCGTGCCTATGGTGAGCACTGGGGACGCCACTGGTTGGATATTGTCAGGTATGCTGACACCGCCGGCGACACGGCTGATTACCCCGTGGGACTGGCTTGGCGTTACCGGAATTACGTGGTTGATTCTTTCAATGCCGATAAGCCTTATGACGAGTTCATCCGTGAGCAAATCGCGGGTGATATTCTCGCTGAACGCGGCGCACAGGCTCGTTATGCTGAGCGCGTGGTCGCCACCGGGTTTCTCGCCATTTCACGCCGGTTCGGTTTTGATTCGGAGAAGTATCATCACCTCACTTTGCAGGACACTTTGGATACCATGGGGCAAACGGTCCTTGGGTTGAGTTTAGGATGTGCCCGTTGCCACGACCATAAGTTCGATCCTATTTCGATGCAGGATTATTACGCGCTCTACGGGATTTTTTCCAGCACCCGCTTTCCATTCCCGGGTTCGGAGCAGAAGCCGCTCATGAGGTCCATGGTACCGCTGATTCCGCCTCAAGAATCCCAGCCAGCTTGGCGCGAATATGATCAACAGGTAGCGGCACTTTCTGCTGGGCTCAAGGATCGAAAAGGGAACGTCCCCGGCGGTGTTTTTCGTTCGCTCCACGATCCGGATGGCGATTTCGAGACACAAAAGGATGCAGCCGGCGGTAGCTACGGTTTCATTGTTCCTCCGTGGCGATCCGAGGGAAAAGTCAGCGTCTCGATGGCGGCGCAAAGTCCTTTTAAAAACCTGTATCCGCTAGGAAAATTCGGTGCAAACGTTGCTGGTGGCGAGCATGACTATCACCTGACCGAAGCTCTGTATCCGCACCCAACACGTACCAACGATCGGCTGCTGTATGTGAACATTGATTTTAGGGTGGCAGCTCCGGAGGCTGCTGCGATGGGTGCCCATCGATTCTGGATCGGAGCTCAAACCGGTTCGCCTGCGGTCGAGTTGCTGATCTCCTCAGATGCTGTCTCGACGTTTCGTAGAGGCCGCGTTGAAAAACTCGCGACGGTGGCCCCTTCGCAATGGCACAACCTCCAACTGACGCTTGACCTCACTCAGCGAACGTTTACAGGCACTCTGGGCCGAAGGGATGGCACGCAGGAAATTTCGAAAAATCAATTCGCTTCAAAGTGGACCGGCAATCTTGATCATGTCCAATGGGATTCCAAGGCTCGCCAAAACTCAGCACTGCCGAGTCTGGAGATTGATAATTTCGCCGCCCAGTTTCACCTCATCCCAACGGTCTCAACCAATGGCAGCATCGCCAATGCAGACAAAGGCGACATCAAGGTGGATAGCGAGAAGCTGACGACCTTGCTGATCAACGGGCCATTCGAGATGGCGTATGGGGTTGTCGAAGGGACACCGCATGATGCCCGACTCCAGATGCGCGGAGAACCTGATCGGCCCGGTGAGGAGTCACCTCGCGGATTCATTAAAGCTCTGGGAGGACGGGCATTGCCAACCGGCACTCGTGGAAGTGGTCGCTTCGAATTGGCCCAATGGCTCACTCGCCCCGAGAATCCCCTCACCGCACGAGTCATGGTCAATCGGCTCTGGCAATACCATTTTGGACGCGGCCTTGTTTCCACACCGAACGATTTTGGTATCCGCGGTCAGGAGCCGACACATCCTGAATTGCTAGATTATTTAGCAACGCAGTTTCGGCGGAGCGGTTGGTCCATGAAAGCAATGCACCGCCTGCTCATGCTCAGTGCGACCTATCAACAAAGTAGCCCGCGTTTGGAGGGCAACTCCACATCCCACGATTATTCCTCCTTTGAACGTCGTCGCTTGGGTGCGGAAGAATTACGCGACGCGATGCTTGCCATCAGTCACGAATTGAAACCTGGGCCGGGTCGCGAGCACGCATTTCCATCCCCTGTCACCGCGACTTTTAGTCAACACGGGCCGTTCAGTGCTGTTTATGAACACCAGCAACGGAGCATTTACTTGATGACGCAACGGATCAAACGCCACCCGTTTCTGGCCCTTTTTGATGGACCTGATCCCAACGCCACCACTGCCGATCGACGCCCTACAACGGTGCCGACTCAAGCTCTCTATTTTCTTAATTCACCTTTCGTCCATGAGATGGCCGCAAAATGCGCCAACCACCTACGGGCCAACCAGCCGAACGATGTCCAACGAGTCAATCAGGCTTGGAGACTGACCACCGGCCGCTCCCCCTCACCCATTGAGCAATCGGAGGCCGCCGTGTTCCTCGCGGCTTACCGAGCGGAACTCACGGCAGCGGGTCAGGTTGATCCCGAGGCCGGAGCGTTAGCGGCCTACGTGAGGTCGCTTTTTGGAAGTAACGAGTTTCTTCACCTTGACTGAAATACCTCAATGAAACCCCAGACCAGTTTCGATTTTAGCCGCCGTGGATTCCTTCGATCGATGGTGGGTGGGTCGGCTTTGTTGCCCGGCCTTGTTTCACAATTAATCGCAGAGGATGCGGTCGGGTCTGCTGCGGTTGATCCACTTGCTGCCAAAACTCCTCCGCTTCCAGCGAAAGCGAAGCGCGTGATTTTTCTCTACATGAGCGGCGGCGTGTCCCATGTGGATTCATGGGATCCGAAGCCAAAACTTTTCGCGGCCGCAGGGACCACCGCCGACGTGAACGAATATCAGGGCCGCAAAGGGAACTATAAAATGTTTCTCAAACGTCCCCAGTGGGACTTTGCGCCTCATGGAAAATGCGGGACGCAAGTCAGCTCGTTGTTTCCTCACCAAGCCGAGTGTGTCGATGATCTTTGTGTGATTCGTTCCATGAAATCGGATCACACCAACCACTACGAAGCCACGCTAGGAATGCACACAGGCTCGTTCACCTTTGCGCGACCGAGCCTCGGATCGTGGGTGAGCTACGGCCTGGGAACCATCAACCGTAATCTGCCCTCCTTTGTAGTTATCGCCCCACAATCGCCTTATGCAGGTGGCCAGGTGTGGGGGAGCGATTTTTTGCCGGGTGCCCATCAGGGAACTCTCATTGTGCCGGGCGCGGAGCCGATCGCTAATGTCAAACGCCGAGTTGCCAACAGTGCCCTTCAGGAATTGGAACTCGGGTTAATGGGGCGAATGAATCAGCGTCACGTAGCGTCACGATCCTTTGATCCATTGCTTCAAGCACGTATTCGCTCCTTTGAGACTGCCTTTGGAATGCAGATGGAGGTTCCTCAAGTGCTGGATCTCTCGAAGGAAAGCGATGCCACTTTGGATCTCTATGGTTTGAAACGGGGCGAGACGAATGGCTTTGGATGGCAATGCTTGATGGCACGTCGCCTCGTCGAGCAAGGCGTTCGGTTCGTCGAGCTGATCGACACCGGCTCCTCTGGAAACTGGGATGCTCATGGCGATATGCTCACGCACGCTCCGTTAGCGAAGAATGTCGATCAGGCAATCGCAGGATTGCTGCGTGATTTAAAACAACGCGGGATGCTAGAGGACACGTTGGTTGTTTGGACCACTGAATTCGGTCGTACACCCTTTGTCGAAGCCAAGAATGCGAATGGGCGAGAACACCATCACTGGGTCTTTTCGAGCTGGCTTGCGGGTGCTGGCGTCAAGGCTGGGACGGTGTATGGGGAATCCGATGATTTTGGCATCAATGTCGGCAAAGATCCTGTGCACGTGCACGACTTCCACGCGACTATTCTGCACCTTCTTGGTTTCGATCATGAACGCCTCACCTACCGGCACACGGGCCGCGACTATCGGCTGACTGATGTCTCGGGCAATGTCGTGCGTGGGCTTTTGAGTTAAACCTTTGCATCCCTAAAAATTCATTGTGTGCACTCACAAGCCCATTGCTCAAACAGGTGCGTGCTTTATAGTGGGTCTCGTAAGATGATGCCTTGGACATTTGCGGTTATTCTGTTGCTCTCACTCGCGGCCACCCGTGCTGCGGATGTCACGACCCTTTGGACAGGCAAGGTCCAACCCATTTTTGATATCCAATGTGTCAAATGTCATGGCCCCATCGAACAGAAAAGCGGCCTTGAACTCGACACCCCAGAGGCAGTCCTCAAGGGCGGTGATGAAGGAGCAGTTCTCATCCCTGGAAAACCAATGGAGAGCCGGCTCTACACGTATCTCGCGGCGGGTGCTGATCCGCACATGCCGCCCAAGAAGCAACTCACCGACGTCCAACGCGAGGCTATCCGCGAATGGATTGCTGCAATGGCTGAGACCCCTGCAGACCAAACCCGTAAAGCGCCAACGCCCCGTACATTTGACACGGTGCCACAAGCGATTGATACCCTGATCGCCGAGGGTTGGGAGGGACGTGGAGTCAAGCCAGCACCTTCGGTCGATGAGCGGGCTTGGTGCCGCCGAGTCTATCTTGACCTCGCGGGACGCATTCCCACACCCATTGAACTTGCAAAGTTTCTCGATGACCCCGCCGACTCAAAGCGAGCGACCCTTGTCGATCAATTGCTAGCCTCGGAGGATTATGTCGTGCGGATGCGCGAAGTTTGGGACGTGATTCTGATGGGCCGGACCAAACGCGACAACCATGAGGATCGACGGAAGCAAAATGGTTGGTGGACCTTTCTTGAGAGTTCCTTTCGTTCAAATCGTCCTTGGAATGAGACGGTGCGCGATGTGTTGAATGCGCGATCTGATAAACCGGAGAGTCGCGGTGCCTCGTGGTTCCTTTACGAACGTCGAGACAATCACCAAAACATCGCCGAAGCGGTCGCACCTATTGTGTATGGCACCAAAATTGATTGCGCTCAGTGCCACGATCACCCGCTGGCTCGCGAGATTAAACAAGCCCACTACTGGGGTCTGGTAGCAGCCTTTAATCGCAGCAAGAATGTGGATGGCGGCTCCACCGTTTCTGAGTCCGCTGTGGGTGGGTTCATCAACTTCACCAATCTCAAGAAGGAGTCTCAACCCGCCATCATCAAGCTACTGCAAGGTTCTTCGGTCGAGGAGACGCGGCCTGCTCCAGATCAAAAAGAGGAAGATAAGGAGGATAAATATATTGATCCCTCAGCTAAGGTTCGCGTGCCAAAATTCTCTCGCCGCGCCGCCTTCGCCGATGCCGCCACTCAGAATAATCCGCTCCTGGCCCGTGCTTTCGTCAATCGCACATGGGCCACGCTAACGGGTCGAGGTCTTGTGCATCCGGCGGATGAGATGAACGCCCGCAACGCCCCGAGTCATCCCAAACTTCTCGATTGGTTGGCCCAGGATTTTGCGACTCACCAATATGATGTCCGCCGCGTGGTGCGTGGCATCGTGCTCAGTCGTGTTTACGGATTGGCCCCTGGAGACGCACCACCAGAGGCGTTCGCTGGTGCACTGGAGCGTCCCCTTGGCGCCGAGCAAATCTCGCGCTCCTGGCGCATCGTTGCTGGGCTCG
The DNA here is from genome assembly GCA_008933045.1 of Verrucomicrobiota bacterium. Taxonomy (GTDB): domain Bacteria; phylum Verrucomicrobiota; class Verrucomicrobiia; order Limisphaerales; family SXQI01; genus SXQI01. The sequence goes on along the minus strand of WBXJ01000120.1, from coordinate 2,759 downwards.
CACCCGCGGATGATACATTGAGGCGCAACGTGATCGCCGCGATTCCCGACCTCTTGCCGAAGGAATACAACGCCACGTTTCAGCAGGCTCAATTCTTGGCTAATTCATCCGAGCTTGGCGACATCCTCAAGCCCGAACCTAACAGCACCGTGGCACGGCTCGTGGCTCTTCCTGATGTTTCGATTCGTATCCGCGATGCGTTCCTTGCCGCGCACAGCCGATTGCCGGACGCTGAGGAGATGGCGCAGGCGTCCACCCTCATCCTCGATCGCCCCAACCAACCTGCCGACGCTGTGCGTGATTTGCTTTGGGCACTGTTGACGAACGCCGAATTTTTGACCATGCCGTGACCATGAAGCCTCAATCTTCGAACCTCAATCTCGGGCAATGTCGCACTGATGAACACGTGCTGCATCGGCGGCTTTTTCTCAAAGGTTTGACAGGTGGCGCAGCTGCGACGGTTGCCAGTTTTACCGGCCTGTTTCATAACCCTGTTTTTGCAGCCCAAACCAAGAAGGCCCAAAAGCATTGCATTCTGCTTTGGCTCTGTGGTGCGCCCAGCCAATTCGAAACATGGGATCCCAAGATCGGACGACCTAGCAGCGGCCCCTTCGGGAGTATTCAGACTAAGATACCTGGAATTCATTTCTCCTCCCTGATGCCGCGTTGCGCCAGCATTGCTGACAAACTCAACATCGTCCGCAGCATGAAGACGGCCCAGACTGAGCACCTTCAAGCCATCACCCTTCTCCAACGAGGAAATCCCGAGCGAGCCGGATTCACTCGCCCTACCCTTGGGAGTGCTCTCTCTCAAGCCATGGGCCAGTTGGAGTCTCCGATGCCGAATTTCATCTTTCTCGACCCGATCCCCGGCGGCAACGAGTTCGAGACTTTCAAAGCAGGCAACTGGGCGGGTTGGCTCGGAGCGGAGCATGCCCCCGTACGTCTCGGCGGGGATTACACTCAATTTCTTAACGCAAACTCCGAGTCCATTCCGCAGCATGATCGCGAAGCCAGAGAGACCTTAAGAAAATTCCTCACCGCCAAGTTTGAGCGAGATCACAGGAGCACCATCGCTCGCAGTCAGAACGCCGCCTTTGAACGAATGAAAGGTTTGACAGCCAGTGCGAATCTTTTCGATGTCACCAAACTTCCCGCCAAGGATCGCGAACGATTTGGCCCCGGGAGTTTTGCTCAACATGCACTAATGGCTCGGCATCTGGTCGAAAACGGGGCCCCGTTCGTTATGGTCGCCAACGGCATGAATTGGGATAACCACGTGTTCCAACACGAAATTCACCAAATGTTGGTGCCCGAACTCGACCATGTGCTCTTTCATCTAGTGAACGATCTTGAGGAACGAGGGCTGCTCGATTCCACACTCGTGATTGCTATGGGAGAGTTTGGCCGAACGCCTTGGCTGAATCCATCCCGAGGTCGGGACCACTACCCCAACGCGTGGAGCATGATGATGACCGGATGCGGTCTGAAGCGTGGCATCGTGACGGGTGCCACCGATGCAGACGGCGTGGACGTGATTGAAAAACCTTACAATGAACAAAACCTGTTCGCGACGATCTTCACCGCCCTCGGGATCGATCCCCACGCCGAGTACGATCTGGTCGGGATGCCCACTTTTCATCGTGTCGAAGATAAAGCGGCACCCATCCGTGAGCTCCTAGCCTAACTTCCCATGAAGATCAAACTCGTTCACGACTTCGAATTAACCACAGGCGCTCTCGGACTGGCCCTGACCCCGGACGGCACACGCGCGTTCGCGGCTTGCGTCGATGGCAAGGTTTACGACGTGGATCTCACCTCAGGCAAGGCCGAAGAATTTCAGGGCCAACACCAATCCTTCGCCAGTGGTTGCGTGCTCTTGCCCGATGGGAAGACGGTGATCTCTGCGGGCTACGATGGTTCGTTACTCTGGCATGATGTCGCGACACGGAAGTGTCTGAATCGCGTCTCGGCCCACAATTTTTGGAGTTGGCAAATTGCATTGTCTCCCGACGGTTCTAAGCTCGCCACCACCACAGGCCAATATTTACCCGGAGGATTGAAATACGAGCCCGCTGCTGAGACCGAGCCCTCGATCAAGATTTACGACACGCACACAGGGAAACCCGTGGCCGCTTTTTCGCACACACCTCCTGTGTTGAGTTGCGCTTTTAGTCCTGACGGCCAACATCTGGCCGCCGGTAATATGATGGGCGAAGTCCGCGTGTGGAATTTGCCCTACTGCGCCGATGGGCAACCCGTCTCCCGATGGACCTCCTCCGATTTTACCTCTTGGGGCACTGTTAAAACCCATCATTATTGTGGCGGCATTTATGGCCTCGCCTTTTCGCCCGAGGGTCACACCCTGCTAGGTTGCGGAATGGGTCCCATGAACGACCCTATGGCCGGCAACGGCAAAATGACCTGGCAACGTTGGGACTGGCAGAAGGGTGAACGCATTGACCAAATCAAAGACGGTCAACATGGCACCGGATTGATGGAAACCGTGGCCTGGCATCCAGACGGAAAGCATTTCGTGATGGGCGGTCGCCAAGCCCAAGGCACTTGGAACGCCGCCGTTTTTTCTGCTGGCGATGGCAGCTTGGTGCATTCAGTGGATACCAAAAAACGCATCACTCAAGCACGCTTCACAACCGATGGTCGCACCCTGATCCTTTGCGGTGCCAATGGCCAATCGCCCCGTAAAGACGGAGTCTGGCCCGCGTGGGGGCGTGTGCAAACCTACAGCGTGGAGACTT
>WBXJ01000119.1 GCA_008933045.1 Verrucomicrobiota bacterium | reverse complement strand
CTCTTTCGGCAGAGCGTGGATTTACTGATTGGCGACCACCCACCGGGCTCCATCGACGCCGTCGTGGGGATCGATGCCCGAGGCTTCATCTTCGCAGCGGCAGCGGCACTTCAACTCAATGCGGGGTTCGTTCCAGTGCGGAAGAAAGGGAAATTACCTTTTAAAACCCATGAACAATCCTACGAACTGGAGTACGGGGCGAACACGGTGGCGATACACGTGGATTCAATCAAGCCCGGAAGCAGGGTCTTACTAATCGATGACCTCTTGGCCACCGGAGGAACAGCCGCCGCCGCCGTGACCCTCCTCGAAAAAATGGATGTTCAACTTGTCGAAATCACCTTCCTGATCGAGCTAGAAGCCCTCAAAGGCCGCTCCAAACTGCCAGGACAAAAGGTGCGATCCCTCCTTACCTACTAATCTGTGCTTGCGTCCAGCGAACGTCCAACGAGTGCGATCGCGGAACAAACCTTCGCCCTGACGGATTACGATCTGGCCGCAACCCTCTCCTCGGGTCAGGCCTTTCGTTGGCGCTATCAAGATGGCAGTTGGGTGGGAGTGGTGGCCGGTCGATGGGTGCGATTGACCCAACAAAACACCGATCTCCACGCGCAAACTACGGGTGCCCCAGAGGACTGGAGCTGGCTGCGGAACTATCTCCAACTGGAAATTCCATTATCACAGATCATCCAAACCTTTCCAAAAGACGAGGTCATGACCACCGCAGTGCAAGCCAGTCGAGGATTGCGCTTATTGAAACAGGATCACTGGGAATGCCTGACCTCCTTCATCCTCTCTTCCACCAAGCGGATCGTCCAAATCCAGCAATGCGTCGAATCCTTGGGCGAACGCTTTGGAGCACCCCTGCCCGTGCCTCCAGGCTTCCCCTCGCGCTCCAACTTTCCATCACCCCACCGATTGGCGGAATGCACCGAATCAGAACTGCGCGACTGCAAACTCGGCTTCCGTGCGCCCTACCTTCTCGAAGCCGCACGTCGAATCGCTCAAGGTCACCTTCATCTAGCAGACCTCCAAAACGCTTCGATTGAATACGCTCGAAACCAATTGATGACCCTCCCCGGCGTCGGCCCGAAGGTGGCAGATTGTGTCCTCCTGTTCGCCTATGGTTTCCCCAATGCGTTTCCGGTAGATGTCTGGATTTACAAAGCGATCCAGCAATTGTACTTTCCAAAACGCCCAGCGACCACGCGCCAACTACAACAATTTACCCAGACCTATTTCGGGCCCCACTCAGGCTATGCTCAGCAATACCTTTTCCACTACATGCGCACCAAAATCGGGCGCACCCAAGCTTTATGAGAATTTCTAGCCAGTTAAATGTCCTCCTCACTCCGGCGGAATTTAAACGCCTGCCCGAAGCCGACCTGTCCCAGACAGTCTGCGTGGTCTTTGATATCCTGCGAGCCACCACCACCATCACCACCGCGTTGCATCACGGCGCAAAAGACATCATCCCAGTCGCCGAAATACCCGAGGCGTTGGCACTCAAAATCGCGCACCCAGACATCCTCCTCGCTGGCGAAAGAAACGGCGTCCGAATCGGCAAAGAACTCACCGGCGGCATCGAGTTTGACTTTGGGAATTCACCTCGCGAATTCACACGCGAACGAGTGCAAGGCCGCACCATTGGAATCACCACCACCAACGGCACCCGCGCACTCAGAGCCTGTGCCACAGCCAGCAAAGTAATCATCGCCTCCTTCCCAAACCTAGGCGCAGTCGTGTCATCCTTAAGAAAAAACCCACCCACACAACTCCTCCTAGTCTGTAGCGGCACCGGAGAAGAATCCGCCGCAGAAGATGCCCTCGCTGCCGGAGCCGTGGCCGAAGCACTGTGGGACTTATACTCAGCCGATCAGATCGCAGACTCCGCCGAAATCGCCCGTCAATTCTACAAAAAACACGCCTCAAACCTACTCGAAGCAATGGCCCACAGCCGAAACGGCCGCAGACTCCTAAAAATCCCCGAACTCAAAGAAGACCTAGAAATCTGCCTAGCCCGAGACACCGTGCAGATGGTACCCGAACTGAAAAAGAGTGGGAGAATTACGAATTAGCGAGGGGATTTACCTTCGTGCTTTTCGGGATGAATCTCAGTGCCGCCAAACCAACTCACCTTTCCCAATTCGTAATCCACCCGTTTTAGTGATTAAATTCTTAGACGTACGCTTGCATTCCGGTTTCAAAAGTGTCATTGTGTTGTTTGAATGAAAATCGAACTGGTAACGGGACAGATGTGGCAGGTTGGATCCGGGTTCATCCGCGTTGTCAAAGTGGGCAAATTGTTGGTTGAATATAAAGTGATGCAGGATCTCGATCACAAGGTGGCCCCTCTGTCACTGATCAGCCAGAAGGAGTTCTGCGTCCTCTTGAAAGCCAAGAAGGCGTCCTTGTTGCCTCCTGTGGTCCCAGGTAAGCCGGTTGGCAAAAAAACAGCTCCAGCTCCAGCGGCTAAACCTGTCGCCAAAAAAGCAGCTCCAACTCCAGCCGCTAAACCTGTCGCAGTTAAAAAAACAACGCTCAAGCGAGCGACTCCTGCCAAAGCTAAGACTTCTACGACGACCAAAAGCACCAAGCCCTCCAAGAAGCCTATCGTACGTTGATCGTGGGGAACTCTGCCGGAATACTTGGGGCGGAACGCCTTTTTCCATTTGCTATCAAGGCCCGTCTGCTCGTAGTCGGACGGCAACGGTTGCAGCATGATCGCAAAAAACTGCAGTTCCTGCTTCTCACTACCGATATTTCCGAGAATAGCCGACGCGAGATGTTGAAGGGTGTCGCGCCATTGCCCGTCGTCCAGCACTACACCTCTGCCGAGGTCGAAAAACTTCTGCAACTCAAAGGCACCAAGGTCTTAGGCTTTCGTCAATCGCCACTTTCTCGCACCATCTTTGAAGGGTTGCAGGAATTTGTCATTCAAACTCCCCCTCCGCTCGATCCCGTTCCCGATCCCGATCCCTTACCGCCTGAGGTGTCCTGAGATTGTGGAGCTTCGTTTTTTGGGATTCCCCTTGCCACGGTTGTCAGACCGTCGAACTCTACTTGCGTGCATCTGAGCCGACTGCGTTTGCGAGACTTTAGAAATTACGGGCGTTTGGATTTGGAATTCACTCCAGGATTTCATCTTTTTTTGGGCGACAACGCACAGGGCAAAACAAATCTTTTGGAAGCGATCTATCTACTGGCCACCTTGCGATCCTTTCGAGGTGTGGTCAGTGGGCAGATGGTTCGGCTGGGGCAGAAAGGCTATTTCGTGGGCGGGAGCGTGGTCGCTCAGGGCACTCGAGATATTAAGATTTATTGGTCAAACCGTGAGCGCAACCTGACGGTGGATTCCCAACCGGTGCGACGCATCTCGGATTATATGGGAGTGTTTCGTGCGGTCGTTTTTTGTTCGGAGGATCTCCAACTGGTCAAGGGGCCCGCGAGTGGGCGACGACGCTTTCTTGATCTCCTTCTGGCGCAAACGCACCCGGGTTATCTGGCGTTGCTCCAACGTTACTCGGTCTCGGTGCGGTCTCGGAACGCGTTACTCAAACAACGGGTGATTGATGAAAACGCGCTGGAAAGTTTCAGCCACGAAATGATTACGGTGGGACAGGAAATTATCGAACGCAGGGCCCAACTGCTCCCGAAGTTGGAACCGATCGCTCGCGAGTCCTACCGGCTCATTTCCAAGGACGCAGAACAAATGCAGTTGCACTATCACAGTTCTGTAAAAAGGGATTTCGCGGTCGAGTTGAAACAAAGCTCCACTCGTGAACGAGCGATGCGCACGACTTTAGTCGGCCCACACCGCGACGAACTGATTCTGAGCCTGAACGATAAATCTGCGGCTCAGTTTGGCAGCGAAGGACAAAAACGGTCGATTGTCATTGCCTTAAAAATGGCTCAAGCGGAATACCTCACCCAATGCCACGGGATGCCACCCGTTTTGTTGATCGACGACATTATGGGAGAGCTTGATCTCCATCGACGATCTGGATTTCTGCCGCTGTTACGACGAGTCCACTCAGCGCAAAGTCAGGTTTTTATGACCTGCACAGAAGAGAATTGGCCGGAGGAACTGGGGCAACAGATTCATCGCTGGCGAGTCGAGAACGGCCAAGCAAAACGTGCGAGTTAGGGCTTCAGGGAACCCCGCAGGTAATCACGATTCAATTGGCCAATAAAATCCAAGCTGATCTGCTTAGGGCACACCGCTTCACAAGCGCCGGTCACGCTGCAAGCTCCGAAACCCTCGTGATCCATCGTATCCACCATTTTGACCACACGTTGATATCGCTCGGTTTGGCCCTGAGGCAATAAACCGAGATGAGAGATTTTCGCCGCGACAAAAAGCATGGCTGAGGCGTTCTTACAAGCCGCCACACACGCTCCACAACCGATGCAAGCAGCAGCATCCATCGCTCTGTCTGCATCAACCTTACTGATAGGTATCGCGTTGCCATCGGGAGCACCGCCGGTGTTCACCGAGACAAATCCTCCCGAGGCGATGATACGATCAAAAGCGGATCGATCCACCACGAGGTCTCGCAACACAGGGAACGCCTGCGCCCGCCATGGCTCCACAGTAATAGTCTGACCATCGTGAAAATGTCGCATGTGCAACTGGCACGCAGTGGTTCCCTTTTGGCCACCATGTGGGATGCCATTGATCACCAGCGAGCACGTTCCGCAGATCCCCTCACGACAGTCCGAATCAAACGCAAACGCTTCGTGGCCCGCCTTCATGAGATCCTCGTTCACGACATCCAACATTTCGAGGAAGGACATGTCGGGGATGATGTCACGTGCTTGGCAAGTGACAAACTCTCCGCGGGTCTGACGATCTTTTTGCCGCCAAATTTTTAAAGTCAGGTTCATGGCAACAATCTATTTGTAGCTGCGCTGGCTCATCTTTAATTCGTCATACACCAGAGGCTCCTTGTGCAGGACAGGAGCTTGGTTCTCCCCTCGGTATTCCCATGCGGCCACGTAAGCAAAGTTTGCGTCATCCCGTTGCGCCTCTCCTTCGGGAGTTTGAAACTCGGTGCGAAAATGACAACCGCAAGATTCTTTCCGCTCCAACGCATCTCGCGAAGTTAGTTCGCCAAACTCGAGAAAGTCTGCCACCCTGCCCGCTTCTTCCAATGATTGATTCAGAGAATTATTCTCCCCCGTCACAGTTACATTTTTCCAGAATTCCTCGCGAAGCTCAGGGATCTTTTCCAGATTGAGTTGCAGACTGGCATCCGTCCGAGCCATGCCACAGTTATTCCACATTAACTTGCCCAATTCGCGGTGGAACGATGCAGGGGTGCGCTTCCCCCGAATGGAGAGCAGTTTCTGAGTCCGCTGCTTAACTTCCTCTTGGACCTTGGTGAACTCAGGATGATTCGTCGCCGGTCGACTCACGGAATTCGAAGCAAAATAATTTCCTACCGTGTAGGGCGCGACAAAATATCCGTCAGCCAAACCCTGCATCAACGCGCTCGCGCCCAAACGATTCGCGCCATGATCTGAAAAATTAGCCTCACCCAAAACAAACAACCCCGGGATATTGCTCATCAAATGATAATCAACCCAAAGCCCACCCATGGTATAATGCACCGCCGGATAAATACGCATCGGAACCTTGTAAGCATTTTCACCCGTGATCCTCTCATACATCACAAACAGGTTATCATAGCGTTCACGAATCTTGCTCTCACCAAGCCGCTTAATCGCGTCAGAAAAATCAAGGTAAACACCCAATCCCCCCGGGCCGACACCACGCCCATCGTCACAAGCCTCCTTTGCTGCCCTCGATGAGATATCACGTGGGGCAAGGTTTCCGTAGGTCGGATATTTTCGTTCCAAAAAGTAATCACGCTCGTTCTCAGGAATCTGAGCGGAAGGACGTTTATCCCCTGGTTGTTTTGGAACCCAAATGCGGCCATCGTTGCGCAAGGATTCCGACATCAAGGTCAGTTTGGATTGGTGATCGCCACTAACAGGAATGCAGGTCGGATGGATTTGGGTGTAGCACGGATTCGCCATCAGCGCCCCGCGTTTGTAAGCACGCCAGATTGCCGTGACATTGCAACGCACGGCATTGGTCGAAAGATAAAAAACGTTTCCGTAACCTCCCGTGGCTAGGATAACCGCATCAGCCGAATGTGAACTGACTTCACCGGTGACCAGATTTCGCACCACGATGCCCTTCGCGTGGCCATCAACCAACACCAAATCGAGCATCTCAGTGCGTGGATACATAGTGACATTTCCCAAGCCAATTTGTCGTTCCAACGCCTGATAAGCACCCATCAATAATTGCTGCCCTGTTTGCCCTCGAGCATAAAACGTGCGCGAAACTTGCGCTCCACCAAAGGATCGATTCGCCAACAACCCACCATACTCTCGTGCAAAAGGCACCCCTTGGGCGACGCATTGATCGATGATTTTGACACTCGTTTGGGCTAGTCGATAGACATTTGCCTCGCGTGCACGAAAATCTCCACCCTTGATCGTGTCATAGAAAAGTCGATCAACACTATCTCCGTCATTCTGATAATTCTTGGCGGCATTGATTCCACCTTGAGCAGCGATACTGTGCGCTCGCCGGGGGCTCTCTTGAAAACAGAACGACTTCACCCCGTAACCCAATTCCGCCATGCTCGCCGCTGCCGAGGCACCCGCCAAACCCGTCCCCACGACGATCACCTCGAACTTCCGCTTATTCGCTGGGTTCACCAGCTTCATCTCCAAGAGGCACTTCTCCCACTTTTTATCCAACGGCCCCGAAGGAATTCTTGCGTCCAATTTCATGTTACTTTTTCAGACCGAGCAGAACGGAAAGCGGGATCGACCAATAGCCAATCAACAAAACCACAGATATCACACAACCCAACCGCTTGATCAACGGGCTATATTTTCCCGTCCTCAGGCCCAACGATTGAAATAAGCTGCTCACACCATGGCTCAAATGCAGGCAGAGCAAACCCACACCCACCAAGTAGAACACTGTGACTGCCGGATTCTCAAAACCCGTCACCATCATCTGATAGACATCGTGGCGTTGCGCCTGATCCACCAACAGCCGAAAATCCGTCCCCCTAAGATTCACCACCGGCACCTGCACCGTAAAATGCAACAGATGATAAATCGCAAAAAAAGCGATGATCAATCCGCTCATCAACATCGTTCGAGAAGCATAAGTCGAACCCATCGGTTTATTCCGATCATAACCCACAGGCCGCGCTGCCCGGTTCTCGATACTCAGTCGAATCGCCGCCCACAGATGCAAACCCACCAACGCAAGCAATCCCAGCCGCGAACCCCAAAGTAACTCGGGCGTAGAATGCAAAAAATGGCCGTAACGGTTGATCGCCTCGCGCCCAAGAAAAAATTGGAGATTACCCAGCAGATGTAATACCACGAAAACAACCAGACCCAACCCCGTCAACGCCATGATGTATTTTTTACCCAGCGAAGTGCGAAAAAGAAACGAGCAAGTGTTCATGGAGAAAAACTACCGATAGTTGCACGCGAGCAGAAACGATTGCTGGCAGGTTTCATAAGGTTTTCGAATGATCTCCGAATCTCGGATTCTTTACAAAGGAAAATCTAATAATGCACCCCCGCCCCGTCAATGTTCTTTCAAAAGTATTAGATTCCCTTGTTTTCAGCATCACAAACGACCCGTTCAACTTTTACCATCCCCGATCAAAACACTCCCAACGTCTCCAACACCGCCCTCGTTCGAGGCACTTCGTGGGTGCGGTATAAATCCGTTTTACCCAACGCCGCCAACACAGCAAAAAACGGCTCGGCACACCGGACCTCCTCCTGGAAAAACTCGAACGCATGAGGCAGCGCATGACAGGTCGGAAACCCTAACGTCCGAAGTCGAAACGTGTTCAAAAACATCGACATCTGATGCCGCACCCGAACCGCTCCATCGTTCAGATTTTTGTAATAAAAGCCCAACCCCGGATCGATGAAAATCTTAGAAACCCCCGCACGCGTTGCTTGTTCGGTCGCTCGTGCAAAATAATCATACATCACCCCCACCGGATCCTTACCCAAATCAAAATCCTCCACAGCTCGGGCGTTCTTCCCCTGCACAAAACAGATAATGATCGCGGCATCCCGCTCCGCCACCAACGGATAAATTTTGGCTGCATCCCCACAACCCGTCAAATTGATCACCCCAGCACCTGCTGCCAAACACGCCTCAGCTACCGCGGGTTGATAAGTCTCAACGCTCACAATCGGCCCGCGCTGCGCCAACGATTGCAACAATGGCAACAACCGGGAATTCTGCGCGTCCGCGTCCACCCGCTCAGCATGAGCCAGAGTGGATTCCGCACCGATATCCACCAACGCCGCCCCCTGAGCCTGCAACACGTGGGCACGTTCAATCGCGGCATCAATGGACAAAACCACACTCTCGCGATACCAAGAATCGGGAGAAAGATTGATCACCCCCATCACGGAAGGTCTGGAATTAAAGCCAAAGTGCCGCCCCTGAATGGTAAATTCTGCCACCCGAGCCTGAAGAGCCGGTAAATTCCGGTCAGCCAATTCCGCCAACCATTCCAAAGTTAACATCCCCGAAATATGACCTCAGCCGACCTCAAGCGCAAGCAAGCCGACAAAACCCCGCAGTAAAAATGGTGCGCTCGGCGGGAATCGAACCCACGACCATCTGCTTAGAAGGCAGATGCTCTATCCAACTGAGCTACGAGCGCATCGTTTACTATCAACGACTTACAACAGATTTTGAGATTGAGAATTGCGCTTTGTATCCCTTGGGCATGAAAGATAGCCTAAAAGAGCGAAAGTCAGGGAAGGACTGGTGCAAGACTCCCTACTCGAAACTGTGGCGTTATTTACCATCCAATACACTCTACGCCAGAATTCAGGTGGGTGGCAAGCTGCACGTCAAGAGTTGTCGGGGCGGGAACAAAATGAGACTGGTTCAGAGGGAGAACTTTCCGAGGATATCGGGCCACCGGTTTTCGGAGTGTTTTGGGTGTTGAGACACGACCCAGAACTGGCAGAGGGGATGGTGAATGATGGTTACGGTGTGGCGAGCAGTGGCACTGATCGGCCAGCTTCGACCGAGGAAATCAACCTGATGGTCGGCGTTGACGCGGCGTCCGAAGTGCAACGCCAGATGGAG
>WBXJ01000118.1 GCA_008933045.1 Verrucomicrobiota bacterium | reverse complement strand
GGTGTGTTGGTTTTAATAAAATCAATGACACCCTAAAGTGCCCTTCGGTTGTAGAGTGCCCGGCGTTTGGTAGAGTCCCTGTTCAATTTCACGCCACAATCGCGATTTGTTTGTTCCTCGGAGCAGCGATTCGTGATTGTGGTTTTTCTTTTTTGTTTTTTTCCGCAATCCTGTTGAATGTAAGCGTATGGCAAAACTTGTTTTCGATATTGAGACGCTGGCCCAACCGTTGGAGAATTTCGACGAGGTGCAGGTGGAATATCTTTTTCGCGAGGCTGGAAAGATCGCCGATCCGATGGCGAGCGAGACGAAGCGAGTTGAGATCGAGAACATGATGAGTTTGTGGCCCCTGACTTCGCGTGTGATTTGTATCGCGATGGTCAATGCCGAGACTTCGCGCGGTCAGGTGCTTTTCACCGCAGAAGATTACGAGCCGGAAGAAGGCGAGGCGAATGGGGAAGTGGAGTTTGTTTCCTGCGTGGATGAAGGCGAATTGCTGACGGCATTTTGGGACGTCGCACAGCATTACGACTCCGTGATTACCTTTAACGGTCGGGGGTTTGATGTCCCGTTTCTTTACCTGCGCTCGGCGTTGTTGAATGTGCCCATCACTCGAAAGAACTGGCTGGGCTACCGATATCAAGTTGAGCCGCATTGTGATTTGGCTGAGCAATTCACATTTTACAATGTGAGCGGACGCGAAGGTGCGGCACGCAAGTTTAACCTAGATTTTTACTGCAAAGTTTTTGGGATCGAATCGCCTAAGGCCCAAGGTGTCAATGGAACCTGTATGGCGGACATGGTGGCAGCGGGCCGGTTCCGAGAGATTGCGGAGTATTGTTTGAGGGATGTCAGAGCGACAACACAACTCTACCACATCTGGAGGGAACGTCTGGCAGGGATCAAGTAAACGCCCCCAAAATCTCGATTGCCAACTTGCCTGCGCCGCCGGTACTACTAGCCTCTTTTGTATGTCGAAAACTGTTCTACTTTTTGCGGGTCAAGGTGCTCAATTTGTTGGGATGGGTCGTGATCTCGCTGACCACTATCCCACGGCTCGCGCTCTGTTTGATCGCGCCAATGCCGCGTTAGGTTATGATCTGGCTTCAATCTGTTTTAGCGGGCCAGAGGGTGATCTACTGAAGACCGAGAATGCGCAGCCTGGAATATTTTTAGTGAGTTGGGTGGCTCTCCAACTTCTACGCGAACGGGTGCCCCAACTCCGTTTTCAAGCGACGGCGGGACTGAGTCTGGGCGAGTTTACTGCGTTAACGTCGGCGGGCGTGATGGAGTTTGAGGACGGGTTGCGCGTGGTACGACTGCGCGGTCGGTTTATGCAAGAGGCTTGCGACGCGACGCGTGGAGGAATGGCCGCGATTATCGGCCTTGATGAAGGACCGACTCGCGAAGTTTGTGCGGAGGCAGATGTGGAGCTAGCGAACCTCAATTGCCCCGGCCAACTAGTCATCTCCGGTGAATCTGAAAAAATTGCGCGTGCTTGTGAACTTGCGAAGTTGCGCGGTGCAAAGCGTGCGCTACCGTTGCCTGTCGCGGGTGCGTATCATTCGCGTCTCATGGCCGATGCTCAGCCCAAACTCCGAGCGGTGCTGGCGGACATCCCACTCCATTTGCCAGCCGTTCCCGTTATCAGCAATGTTACCGCGCAACCCCATGGTGTCGCGTCGGAGATTCATCAGCGGCTGGTGGAGCAGGTCACTTCTTCGGTGCGATGGGAGGAATCGATCCGAGGACTCCTCGCGCAAGGGTTCACCCGTTTTATCGAGCTTGGACCTGGCACGGCACTCTCAGGTTTCATGAAGCGCATTGATAAAACGGTGCAGGTCTTGAATGTCGGCGACTGCGCGAGCCTCGAGCTGACGGCGACCACCCTCGGCTCAGCACTTCAACCGTAATGGTTTTAGTCTACGCGTCCTTGTTTTCGATGTCAGCGATTGGAGACTGCGATCACCCATGAAAGAGATCACGATTTACACCGACGGTGGTTGCGAGGGAAATCCGGGACCCGGAGGTTGGGCCGCGGTGTTAGCTTACGGCCCGCACCTGAAGGAGATCAGTGGCGGCGAACCGGCAACGACGAACAACCGAATGGAATTGCGCGCTGCGGTCGAGGCGCTGGGAATTCTTCAGGAGGCGTGCGTCATTATTTTCCACACCGATTCGGAGTATCTCAAGGATGGAATCACGCAATGGGTGGCGGGATGGAAGCGTTCCGGATGGCGCACCAAGAATAAGAAGCCGGTTAAGAATCAAGACCTCTGGATGTCCCTCGATGCGGCATCACAGAAGCATCAGATTCGATGGGAGTGGGTTAAGGCTCACGCGGGCCAACCTCAAAACGAACGGTGTGATGTGCTTGCAGGACGAGCGATCGAAAAGATTCGTCAACAATACACACCCGCTCAGCTCAAAGCATCGCTAGCCGAATTCAAGACCACAGCATCCGATCCCAAACCCTCCAAAACGGATCCGTCTTTATTTTGATGGGTTGCTCTTTAAGAACTTTTCACTGGTATCCGTAAGCGTGTTAAGGAAAGCGATGAGTGCCCGTTGATCGGCCGCACTTAAGGCCAAGCCGCCAAGAGGATGTTTAGCTAAGTTCGGATCGAGCGTGGAGCTGGGTTGAACCCCGGTCATGTAATGGGTCACCACTTCCTCGAGCGTCGAAAATCGTCCATCGTGCATGTAGGGTGCAGTTCGCGCGATGTTTCGCAATGATGGCACGGCAAATTTTCCTTTGTCGCCCGCGCGACCGGTGACTGTTAAACGTCCAACATCCTTAGCCTCGGTATCGAGTCCGTTGTTGGCGAAGCTTTGGCTTTGAAATAGCGGGCCTCCATGACAATGAAAACAATCGGCACCGAATTGCCCACGTCGGGGGTCATATTCGGTGTGAAAAAGTTCAAATCCACGTTTCTCTTCGTCGGTAAGTGTCGTTTCACCGAGAAGCGAGCGATCAAATTTTGAATGGTAAGAGACTTGCGTGAGAAGGAATTGCTCAAGCGCCCGGGCCAGGCGATCGGAGGTAATCTCTGGCGTTCCAAAAACGCGGGCGAACATGACAGGATAAGGAGTGGTAGTTTTATCTGTTGTGACGGCGAGTTTTTTAACCACGTGCTCGAGGGTCTCGTGCATCTCCAAGGGATCCTCAATCGGACGCAGCACTTGATCGCGCAGTGTCGGGGAACGCCCATCCCAAAAGAATGATTTTCTCCATGCGAGATTAAACAACGGCATGGCATTGCGTGTCCCTATTTGGCCCTCGGCACCGACACTGTAACGGCGCGATTCCGTGAACATCGATTCGCTGTGATGGCAGGAACGACAGGACTGAGTGTTGTTAATGGACAATTGGGTCTCCGAAAAAAGTCGCCTTCCGAGCGCGACGCCTTCCTCCGTGAGCGGGTTATCCAGAGGCAAGTTGGGTTGCGGAAACGAGCGAGATATCGTGAAGCGATACGGAGTGGCTGTTGCAGCCATCTCGATTTTGTTGGGAGTCCGCGAAATCAGCGGTTTGGGTTGAAGGGGACGGATGGCTTTCACAGAAAAAGCGTGTTCCACATTCTCACGCAACTGAATCGCTAAGCGATCTCCGACACGAGAGTGGGTGGATGTCGAGTCGTCACTCAGGGTAATCGGATGCTTTTCAGAGAAGACTTTGGCGATATCGAGTGTGATGGAGAGTTCTTTGTCCTCTTGCAGATCAAGAATGATTGGCAGGGCAACCGTCATCAGCAGCGGGTCATTCGCGAGATGATAGGAATAGCCGCTCCGTTGCCCATTGGCTCTCAACCAATCGCCTTCGATGGCTAGAAAAATATAGCCTCCCTGCCAGCTCCAGTGGAGCCCATTCACATTCGGGTTCAACGGGTGGTCAGGCGCGAGAGTCGATGGGTCTGCGTGGTTCTCTGCCGATGGAACACCGATATTGAAGCGGATTTGATCGTAAGTATCCGTTGGAATGTTATTCACCCGAAAGCTTTGGTGTCCCTCGCGTGCGCTCACATAAGCAAACCGGTTGAGTTGGGTCAGCCATGTTCCATCAGAACGTCGTAACGCAATGTTGCTGATTAAGAAATCGAGCCGCGTGACGGAGATCTGTTGGCCACTGGAGATTTTGTTGGTGAGTGCATCAAAACTCAACGGTGCTTTGAAGAATTTAAGGGAGATTTCAACATGCAGATCATAGCTCTGGGTCGCGCCAAGGAGTGTGTCCACCCCATCCAGCATGAGGCATAACCACACGATGAGCCACCCCAATCGAAGCCGTCGCGCGTTAGAGAATTGTAAAACCGTTGGCAATCGCAAATGTCACGTTCCCCATGCCCGGCGGTCCCGGAAACACGACACTCACCGTCACCGCACCTGGTGTCGCGTTAGCGGGAATCACAAAACTCGACGTCACACTGGTGCCATTTCGCGAGAGGTTGCTACCCACGATTGAACCCACGGTTGCGGAAGTGGGACTGACGTTAGCCGGAGGAGCCATGCCACCGAGAACTATGGTCAGCACGACGGTAGTTCCACGAACGCCTGTGTTTGGAGTGACGCTCGTGAGTGCTGGGCCCCCCGGCGGATTGCCGCCGCCCTGATTCGCATTGTTAGTGACCGAGTCGTAATCTGCCAACCCTGTTTGAGCGAGGCGAAAGAACGACTGCTTCCCCGTCACGCTGGTCGTCTGCGCGATCAGATTGCCTGTGGGAATCACGTTGGCGGTGAGCGTTGACCAATCGGTAAGATTTTGTGACGCATCGATCCGGTAAGTTCCTCCTTCCAAGCCACTCCACACCAAGGTCACCTCCTGATTAGCGAGCGTTGGGATGTCGGCAACCAGAGGCGTTTTCGCTCCACCAACAAAATTCGTCGTGACCGCTTCGGCTAATGCAGTGACGGCTGCACCTGTGGGGTTACCATAGAAAGCTCGTCCGATATTGTAGGGGAAGACAGGTTTCCCGTCGGCAGCAATACTCACAAAATAGGCGTAGGTACCGTTGGGAAATTCCGGGGTGACACCATAGCGACCGTTGTATTCATCCAGATCGAAATCCGTCCCTTGTTTGCTGCCGATGTCACCAAGGAAAGCGTTGTCCTCCATATACCGACCGAGCGGATAGGTCGTCGAGACGGAAGGGCCGCTCTGGCTGGCACTGACCCCGTATTCGCGAACCGCCCACGCTGGAATCGAGGTACGGCCCGAGGTCGTTAGATTATCCGTGCCACGTTGTCCGTTTCTCAATTGGAAACCAGTGAGCATTCGTCGCACACCGCTTCCGGCACTCGTTGCCTCCGAATATCCGTAAGGCCCATAAATAGGAAAACCATCGCGCACCCACCCTAAGATCGGTGAATGTTGAACGACTGCCATTGACGTTTCAGAATACGTTTTTGTACTTGAGTCGAAGTCCACATGATCCCCGAGCAAGTGGCGGAGTGCGATCGGGTTCGCGTGGTAATGATAGGTCCCCCTGTTTTCCTGATGCGCGTAGGCAGGGTCGAAGGTCGGCCCTTCATTCACATAAGCATCGCGATTCCAATAGCCGTTGCCATTCCCTTCGCTGGTTCCGTTCCAAACAAACCCATCGCGCGAATCAAACATCGCGACACCGTCTACAAAATAACCAATCGTTCCAAGCCCTGTGAGTGTTTTTGTGCTCGGCACAGTGGCCACACGTGGGATCCGATAAAAGGCGTGCTGGTTGGCAGGTAGGTTCGGAAAAGTTCTGGGCCACGGTCCCATCGTGTGGATCCCGAGCCCTGTTGTTCGCAAATAGACCCAGTCGGCCGAGGAATACAACTCCTGAACACCCGAGTATGCAGGCAGGGCTTGCGTTTGAGTCCCGTTGCTCCACGTGGTCGAGGAACTGCCCGCTACTTGCGCCGCTGCGGTCAGGTAAAGTCGCCCATAGCGACCCGAGTGGTCGGTTATCCAAGAATCAATTCGCGCATCACTCCCAAATGTCTGCGAAATGTTGAACAGAATACCGATAACCGACAACCTTAGGATTTGTTGCAATGTGTTTATTCGATTCTAAGTTTGTCGGATTTTGATCACTTACTGAAGCGGGGGACGTTGGGGACGACCTTGCTCTTCGCCACGTGGTCGTACCGATCCGGCACCTTCTCGTCCGGGGCCATCAGGCCCACCCCGTCGCTGCCCGCGGTACTCGTCGGGAGTAATTTTTCCGTCACCGTTTGTATCGAGCTTTTTCAATGACTGTCTCGCTTGTTCGATTTCGGTATTGTCAAGGATACCATCTTTGTTCAGGTCGATTGCAGCAATGATCGGCATGACAACACCTTGTCCTCGAGGCCCACCCCGTTGATCGTCTGGACCACCGCCTTGAGGTCTAGGGCCACCTCGTTGATCGTCTGGACCGCCGCCTTGAGGTCTAGGGCCACCCCGTTGATCGCCTGGGCCCTCATTCCTCCCAGACCTCATCCGCCGCAACTGTTGAGCCTGTTCGGGCGTCAGGATTTTTTCCAAATTCGACTTGGTATCGTTTTCCAACTTTTCGAGTTGCTGCTGTTGTTCTTTGCTGAGGTTGAGTGCTTCCATTGCGGGTGGAGGAATCAGGTGGGATCCACCGGCACCTCTCGCAGGCTCCTCGCGTCGGGGAGGACGGCCTCCTTCACGCGGAGGATTCTTATCCTGCGCTGTTGCCATAAAAGTCGCGGCACTGAGTGCCACTGCAAACCATCTGTACTTTGTGTTCATCATAATACGATCTGAGTTATTACCCTTTCAATCTACCACAAACACATGGACGTCACGCTGGTCGGAATGGTTACACTCGTATCTAAGTTATTGCCCTTTCAATTCACCCGCAGGTTGGACTGTTTCGAAACAATAAAGTGCCCGGTTGGAACGTAAAAAAAGTTGCCGGCCCGCAAGCGCAGGAGTGGCGTTAAAGTCGGTGTCGTCATCTGCCAGTTTGTTTTGGGCAACGAGTTTGAATTCAGGTTGAGCTGCGAAAACAAAGGTGCCATTGCGCCTGCTCGTGGCATACACATGCCCGTTGGCCAAGACCGACGAAGCGTAGAATGGTTTTCCACCTCGCCCCGATGCAGAAGCTCCTGACAATCGCTCACGAAAAATTAGCGCACCCGTTTTGGCGTCTAAGCACGTCGCAAAACCGGCGTCACTCGCAAAATAAATGCGACCTTCATGGAGCACCGGCGTTGGCACATAAGTGCTGTTGTTACTCGTCCAAACGATATTTGACTGAGTCACATCCCCTTTGCCACCCAATGTCACGGCCATCGCACCCAATCGAGGAAACCCTCCAAACGCATACGCCACGCCATCGCCCACCACCACGCTCGGTGAAATATTGCCGGGTAATCCCGTCTGAGCAAACCACTTCAGCTTTCCCGTGTCGGGGTTCATGGCCCAAAGTTCGTTGGGGAGAGAAAGCAAAAGGTCCGTCTGGCCTCCTTGTTCCGAGATCACAGGGGTTCCAAACGCATAAGCCAGTGCCGCACCTTCGGCTTTCCAGATTTCCTTCCCGGTCTTTTTGTCGAGAGCATAAACGCGATGGCTTTCCTCGGAAGCATTGATAATAACCAAATCTTTGTGAACTATCGGACTGGAAGCAGAACCCCAATTCTTCGCATTGGCCTCAGTCCCGAGACTAATATGCCAAAGCTCTTTCCCGTCGAGATCGAAGGCCAGAGCACCCCCTTTCCCAAAATACACATACACACGCTCACCATCGCTGACAGGAGTATGGCTCGCAAAACCATGATCCTGCAAAAACTGCTCGTAACGGTCTGCACTACCTTGGGCCTTAATTGTTTTATTCCATAAAATGCTCCCTGTTTTTTGGTCGAGGCAAATCAAGTGCCGTTGCAGACCCGACGAACTAGTCGCGTTCGTCCACGCGGTCACAAAAATCTTTTGTCCGACAAGGATCGGGCTGGAGGTCCCCGGTGCCGGCAAAACCGTTCGCCATTTCAGATTCTGCGAATCACTCCAAACTGTGGGCGGGGTCGTATCGGGGGAGCTTCCTTGGCCATTCGGTCCCCGGAATCGCGACCAATCAGCGCCTTGACGCGGAGGATTCTGATCCTGCGCTGTTGCCATAAAAGTCGCGACACTGAGTACTACTGCAAACCATGTGTACTTTGTGTTCATCATAATACGATCTGAGTTATTACCCTTTCAATCTACCACAAACACATGGACGTCACGCTGGTCGGGATGGTTACACTCCTATCTGAGTTATTGCCCTTTCAATTCACGACAAACACGCCTCAATCTCAATTGTTGCTTATTTTCCTCCGAAATTGTCGGGGCCGTGTTTAGCTTAGTGGGTCGGTGGGCGCCGTTTGAGTGCGGGAAATATTCTCCATGTTTAATTGATCTCGCAACTTTTCCCCACTGATCTCGCCTTCCCATCGGCTGATCACGAGGGTGGCAACTCCGTTTCCTACGAGATTCGTCAAGGCCCGGCACTCGCTCATAAAACGGTCGATTCCTAGTAAGAGTGCCAGGGATTGGATCGGGATCGAGGGCACGGCGGCCAGGGTCGCAGCCAGCGTCACAAAGCCAGCTCCCGTCACACCACTCGAGCCCTTGGATGTTAGCATCGCGACGAGCAGCAGACCTATTTGGTGCCGAAAGTCGAGCGGCGTATTGGTCGCTTGCGCCAAGAAAACGGCGGCCATCGTCATGTAGATATTCGTCCCGTCGAGGTTGAAACTGTAGCCCGTAGGAATTACCAACCCGACAGTCGAACGGGAGCACCCCAGCCGGCGCATTTTGTCCATGAGGCTTGGCAACGCTGTTTCTGAAGAACTCGTGCCGAGCACCAGCAGCAACTCATCTTTGATATAGAGTAGAAACCTAAAGATTGAAAAACCGCACAGCATCCCGATCGATCCTAAGACAACAATGACGAAGGCTCCGGAAGTCAGATAAAAAGCCGCCATCAAAGCCAAAAGCTTTTGCAACGACGCTAATCCAAAACTGCCTACGGTAAACGCCATGGCTCCCAACGCTCCTAGTGGGGCGAATTTAACAATGACCCCCATCATGCCAAAAAATATGCGCGAAACCGCATCAACCGCCTTTAGCACAGGCACCCCTGTCGGTCCAAGAAACGTGATTGAAAACCCCGTGAGAATCGCAAGGAAAAGCACCTGCAACAGGTCCCCGGTGACAAAAGCCCCGCTGAACGTTGCTGGAATGATGTTCAGCAAAAAATCGGTGGTGCTCAGGTCATGCGCTTTCTGCACAT
>WBXJ01000117.1 GCA_008933045.1 Verrucomicrobiota bacterium | reverse complement strand
TTGGCGGATAATCGGACGAGTTTGGCGGATGAGGACGCGGAGCATCCTGACTGGGTGGAGGTGTATAATAATGGAAGCGAGGCGGTTTCGTTAGGTGGCTATTTTTTGACCGATGATCCGGCGAGGTTGAATCGTTGGGCATTTCCTGCAACGAATATTGCTGCGAAAGGATTCTTGGTTTTGTTCGCGTCTGGCAAGGATCGGGCGGTGCCAGGTAAACCGTTGCATGCAAATTTTTCATTGTCGGCTGGGGGTGAGTATCTTGCGTTGGTAAAGCCGGATGGGGTTGAGATTGAGTTTGAATACGCGCCTCGCTATCCCAAGCAGGAGATGGATGTGAGTTTCGGGCTTGGCGGGATGGACGTTGGTTCATGGATGTCGTTTGCGGTGCCGAGTCCGGGCGTGACGAACTCATCGAGTCCGTTGCAACTGGCGGCGGGGGTGATATTCGAACCTCCGAGTGGGGTTTCCACGAATACAAGTGTTATTGAACTCAAGACATCGGAACCGAATGGAGTGATCCGTTACACGACGAACGGGACGGATCCAACTGCGACGTCTACGGTCTACTCGTGGCCGCTGCGGTTTTCTAGTTCTATGGTCGTGCGATCGCGTGTGTTTGTGGTGGGAAAAGCGCCTAGCCCGATGCGAACGGAGACCTACACGGTTCTGGATAGTACGGGTGCCGCGTTTTCTTCGAATCTGCCGTTGCTTGTTCTTTCCACATTTGGTGTGGCACCGAATGAAACGACGCAGTGTCGGGTGTCTTTTTTGCTGACAGAACCCAGTGCCGAGACGGGTCGCTCAATTTTAGGTGGGAAGGCTTCTGTCGAGGGCAGGGGAACGATTAAATTTCGTGGAAGCAGTTCGCTTGGATTTCCTAAGCATTCACTGGCGTTTGAGGCGGTTGACGAGAGGGGGGACGGGCGAGATGTGTCGTTTTTAGGGATGCCGAAAGATTCTGATTGGGTTTTGTACGCGCCTTACACGGAGAAAACGATGATTCGTGATGTGCTCGCGTATGAGTTGTTTGGGAAGATGGGGCATTACTCGGTGCGTACGAGGTATGTAGAGGTTTTCTTGGATACGACCGGAGGGAAATTGGTTCGTAGTGATTATGCCGGGGTGTATGTGTTGATGGAGAAAGTGAAGCGGGGAAAAAATCGTGTGGATATTGAGGAGTTGCACCCTTCTCAAGTCAGCCTGCCGGAGGTGAGCGGTGGGTATATTTTTAAGAAGGATCGACTTGATCCGGGGGATGTGGGTTTCACCACATCGCGTCAAACGTTGGCTTATGTGGAGCCGAAGGAACAAATCATCACTGCGGGGCAAAAGACCTATGTGAAGAATTTTTTTGTAGGGTTTGAGACGGCACTTTATGGAACACAGTTTCAAAATCCAACGAATGGTTGGGCACCCCATATCGACGCAGGTTCGTTCATTGATAATCACCTTTTGGTCGAGGGGTCGAAGAATATTGATGGGTATCGACTGAGTTCCTACATGTTTAAGGATCGTGGGGGGAAGCTGCAGATGGGACCTGCTTGGGACTTTAATTTGACGTTTGGGAACGCGGATTATCTGGAGGGATGGATGACCAATGGATGGTATTACGCGGCGATGGATGAGGGGAGTTACCCGTGGTATGGAAGGCTTTTTCAAGACGCTAACTTCAAGCAACTTTGGGTGGATCGTTGGGCGGAGTTGCGACGTGGGCCGTGGAAAACCTCGGCGGTGTTGCGGTCGGTGGACGAAAAGGCGATTTACCTAGCGGAGGCGCAGGTGCGTAATTACCAAAAATGGCCAATTCTGGGTCAGTATGTCTGGCCGAATTGGTATATTGGTAAAACGTATGCGGATGAAGTGAATTGGATGAAGCAGTGGATTACGGGGAGGCTTGCTTGGATGGATAGTCAAAACCAGAAGGCTCCTGTTTTTAAGCTGGCTTCGGGTGAGGTGCCGAATCCGTGGACATTGACTCTGACGGGTGCGACGTCGGTGGTTTATTACACCCAGGACGGAACGGATCCTCGCACGACGGGGGGCGGGATTTCGGCACGTGCCACTTCCTACAACGGGCCGGTGACGATGACGGGAAACGCTCGGATTGTGGCTCGAGCCAGACTTTCAACCCTCGTTTGGAGTGCGCCGGTTGAGGCAATTTATGTGACGGATTGGCCGACGTTGATGGTGACGGAAATGATGTATCATCCGAGGAATGGTGGACCCGAATTCATTGAAATCTACAATAGCGGAATCAAGCCTATTAGCCTCGGTGGGTTCAAGTTAGGAGGAGGTGTTGAGTTTAGTTTTTCTGATGGATCAATGCCTGTGCTTGGAAGTGGAGAACGGGCTGTGGTGGTCAATGATTTGCGGTTATTTTTAAGCTACTATGGGCAGACGAATCGAGTCATCGGAGTATACAAGGGTTCATTGAACAACGACGGGAACCGTGTGACGTTGGATGGGCCTTTGGGTGAACCGATTTTGGATATTCGCTATGACGATGGAAAGTATCCGACGACGGATGGCTTGGGTTTTTCGCTGGTGTTGCGTGATGAGAAATTGGGGCGTGATGTTTGGAACGAGATGACAGCTTGGCGACCTAGCGGAAATAATGGTGGCAACCCCGGTGAGAAGGATGTCTTTGTTCAGATTCCCACGGTTTATGTGAATGAGGTGTTGGCGCATGGGGTGTCACCGCTCGCAGACTTCATCGAACTTTGGAACCCGAATGTGTGGCCCGTGGATATTGGGAATTGGTTGATGACGGATGATCGCCAAGAGCCGAATAAATATCGGATTCCGATCGGCACTTTACTTCCAGCGAATGGTTATCTCGTATTGCGTGGGATGGATTTTGAAAGGGTTGGTCAGGGCCAAGGTGGATTTCACTTGGATGGAAATGGTGACGGAGTTTATTTGTTTTCAGCGGATGCTCTTGGACGATTGACTGGATTCAGTGATGGGTTTGAGTTTGGCGCGGTTGGGCCTGATGTTTCATTCGGACGGGTGAGTCGTGCGGATGGTAGTAGCACTGTGAGTGCGCAATGGCCTGTGAGCGTTGGGCAACCAAACTTTGGGCCGAAGGTTGGGCCGGTAGTGATCACTGAGATTTTTGCACCCACTTCGTTGGCGGAAGAATCGTTTGTGGAGTTAAAAAACCTAGGTCTTCAGGAGTTTCGATTCACAACCACGTTTCCGGAAGGTCGGTGGCGTTTGAATGGAATCGGCTTCGAGTTCCCAACGAATGCGGTCATCGCTCCGCAAGGGTTGATGTTGATCGTACGGACGAATCCTGCAGGGTTTCGATCTCGATTCCTTGTGCCCGCAGCGGTGCCGATTCTGGGGCCGTTTTTGGGAAAGTTGCAACCCGATGGAGAGGTGTTGGAATTGCAGGAACCCAAGATTGACCGCAAGGTAACTGGCGAGATCGAAGCGGCCTATGTGACGACGGATCGAGTGGAGTATGGCAATGGGTTAGGCTGGCCGGCGGTTGGGGCAACTTTTGCGTGGAGTGGTGAACGTATCTATCCGGGTGCCTTCGGAGATGATGCCTCTAATTGGCGAACTCCGATAGGTGGCCCTAGTCCTGGATTAGGGACGCGGGCGAGTACAAACCTTGCTCCACGGGTTGTGGTGGCGTCGCCGGTTGAAGCGGTGGTGGGTTTGCCTCTGCATTTAGTGGGGCAAGTGGCGGATGATGGGCTACCCGTGGGAGATAAAATTTCGATCAATTGGGAAGTTGTGAATCGTTCGGGTGATGTAGAGATTGAAAATATTGGACGTGCAGAATCTTGGGCTCGGTTTTGGTTCGATGGCAGTTATTTATTGCGCTTTCATGCGCGGGATTCGGTGTTGGAAAGTATTGCGGACCTTGTCGTAAACGTTCGACCCAATCTGGAATATCAGAACGTCGCCGCCGCAGTTTTCACTACTGATGAATTGAGCGATCGCAATCGGACTGCGCCGAATGGGGATTTTGATGGCGATGGGGCGAAGAATATCGACGAATTCCTTGCGGGGACGAATCTGAGGGAAGCTAGCAGTCGGTTGATTTTAAAAAGTCGGCTGCACGAACAGAGCTTGGTGGAGCTTGAGTTTGAGGGGGTATTGAATCGGTGGTATGGGATCCAGCAGCGCACGTCCAAGGCGGACGCGAATTGGGAAACGGTGAGTCATCAGTTGGGTTCTGGAACGAACGTGGTCAGATTCCCGTTGGCCGCTGATATTATGTACTATCGGTTGCTCATGTTCCCGTAGGAACCCTTTCGGCTACGGGACGGAAGCGGCTTGTAAGCGGTAGAATTGTTGTTTTGTACCCGTTCCTGATTCGAGAGAGATTTGTAGATTGCCTGAATTTGTTGAGGCTTGAACTTGCCCTCCCGTCGTCCAACTACTGGGAGTGATTAGGTTCCGAGATTGCAGGGTGTAAGTGTGTCCAGCGAGACCGGCCCATTGCAGCTTGGTGCCGGTGGGGGTGGAGGTAATTGTTGAGATGCGCAAACTGGTCACGCTGAGTTGAGCGGGGAGGCTTGTGGTGGTCGTGGCAGAATTCTGTACTTTGACGGTGTAATTGCCAGCGGCCGAGAGTTGGACATTGGTCAGAAGCATCGTTGGCGAGGTCATTCCTGGGATCGAAATGTTTTCGCGAAACCATTGGTAGGAGATGGGTTCGGTTCCAGTGGCCGCGACGGTGAACAAAACGGATTCCCCCGGATGGATTTCTTTTGCTCGCGGTTGTGTGATGATGGTTGGGGCTGTGGCAGTGCTGCGAACGGTGATGACCAAGGTTTCGGTGGTCGTTCGATCTGCGGGACTCGTTTGGACATATTTGGCGGTTAACCCGACGTTAAAGACACCCGAGACGGTTGGAGTACCTGCGATTTTCCAAGTGGGTAAGCCTGAGGTTCCTTGAAGAGTTAAGCCTGACGGCAAGCCGGTTGCGGTCCAGTAGTTCGCGATCATCGGTCCGGTTGATAACGGAAGATAGGCGTAAACTCTGGTGCCGATGGTGATCGATAATTGAATCCCGTTCGTGGCGGTCACTGCGAGTGGGCTATTGATCAATGTGGAGGCACCGGATACCGCGTCGATTCCGCCCATCAGAGCCGCGCTGACGGTCGCCCAACGAAAAACAATGGAGAGCAACGGGGAGGAGATGCGGTGGAGGACTTCGGAGGTTCGGATCATCGGCATCAACTGTAAGATGGCGGCAAGGAGAATAGCAGGGATCGGGAGGTTTTTCATGGGTTTTATAGGCATGATTCAACGAGGCGGCGGTGTCGAAGCTGATGGAGTTAGAATGACGTAGCTGGGCAAGCCGATCAGTCCAAATTGGTCGAGGACGTTTTTGATCAATGGCTCACTCAGGTGTTCTGCTTGAAATTTCACGACTGTAAAATCTTTCAAAGCTTGCTGCACCTGAGTGTTGCGAAATGTGTTCAGCTCCATGGCGGAACAATTTTTGCACCAACTGGCCCAAAAATCAATCAACACAGGTTTGTTTTGAAGTTGGGCTTGACCGAGTGCTGTCTTCAACGTGGCAACGGCGTTGGTTGGATTCATGGCTTGTTCGTGATGGTTACCGGATCCTTGCATGAATCTTGAAAGGGAAAAACCGTGGAAGGCGTAATAGAAGGCGAAACCAAAAATAACGATGCCAAAGCAGTATTTTACTCGAGTCATCCAGGCACCCGGTTTAGGTAAAAATGACAGACCCGCACCGGCGAACGGCCATGGTAACGCCATCCCTAGACCCAGCAGGAAAGGTAATCCCAAACCCAATATTGCGCCTTGGCTATACAAATTTGAGGCGAGTAAAAGGACGGAGATCACGACTGGTGCGACGCAGGCACCGGCGAGTAAGGCTGAAACGGAACCCATCGAAGCAGCGATCCAATAGGAGTTTCTGGTCTTGGGTTGTGAACGAGTGGAGTGAGATTGGAAGCGCGACAAATCAAGGGAGAGGACGTCGAACATGCTTAAGCCGAGCAGAATAAAAATCACGGCGATCGAAAAATTGAACACGGGCGAAGAATTGAGCGCACCAAACTTGGCCCCTGTCAGGACAACGACTAATCCTAAAATGCCGTAGGTCGCTGCCATTCCCAAGCCATAGACGGTGCCGCGTGCGAAGCCTTGAGATCGACTTCCAGCATTGGTGCCTGCGCCTAAAATTGCGAGCGTGATCGGAATCAGTGGCAGCACGCACGGGGTCAGGTTCAGTGCTAAACCTCCCAGCAAAATGCTGGCGAGGAGGAGAAGGTTTTGCCATCCGGAGAACTGTTTTCCAAAATCGTTGGGGATAGAAGGCTCACTTTTCTCCTCGAGAAATTTTAAAAACTTGGGCGGCGAAAGATAACCCGAGGCGCGATTTGAGAGAATGAATCCAGCCAGAAGGTTGGTGGTTGTGGTTGAGTTGGCGGTGTCGGTGTCGGTGAGTGGGATCACTTGCCGCTGATTCTGGATGAGGAAATGATGCACTTCAGGGAAGAAACAGGATTCATCATTGCACCCTTGTAGATGCAACGTGAAAGTGATGTCGCTAAGAGTATCGGTGGGCAACGCGGCGATTGCTTCAAAACTTTGAGCAAAAACCTTTTTTGCTGAACCCGTGAATTTGTCCTGAATGGTTGTTGGGTTGGGAGTTGAGAACTGAGCGGGTTTACCGGAAAACTCGAACGAAACTTTGTCGGCGTAAATCAGGTGGTTCGTTGGAACCGTAAAGGCGACCCGTAATTGTGGGGGAAACTGATTGGTGCTGAGAGATATTTGGAGAGTGAATGGACTGCGATCGTCGTCCAAGCCCTCGGCCTGAGATCGATTCCCGCAACAGGTTAACCATAGAAGCGCAACGACGAGCAGCCAGGAGTTGAGGAGGTCTCTGCGCATGGTGGGGCTGGTGGGTCAATTGCAACCGCAACCACCACCGCCGATCCCTCGTCCGCCGGTAGCGGCTTCGCGAGAGAACCACATGTGTTCTGCCATTTGGTTGCCGAGAGTGTCGCGGTCTGCACGCATGATCGGATCGGCAAGGGCCGCACGCTCCCATGGCGCGACATGGGTGCAACCTGAACCTAACAACGCGAAGGTTGCGGCGGTCATGAGTAGGATTTTTTTCATACGGGGGGGCGTTACTTTAGCAGGGGTGTGATCTCCTCAATATATTTGCGTTTTGTCTCCGCACCTTTGAAACCTTTGTGGATGGATTGAATGCGGCCTTGGCGATCGAGAAGGAAGGAGCTTGGCATCGTTGCAATCTTCACAGTCGAAACGAGCTTTTTGGTCGCATCACGCACGATCACAAAGTCTGATGGATGCTTCTTGAGGAATTCCTGCATCTCTTCTTTTTTATCATCAAGATTGATCGCGATGATGATGAGACCCTTCGGCCCAAACTCTTTGTGCAATTCTTGCATCACTGGAAATGAAGCTTTGCATGGTCCACACCATGAGGCAAAGAAATCAACAAGAACCACCTTCCCCTTCGTATCCGGGAGGGTGCCTTCTAAACTAAACGCACTCAGATCAGGAAATGAATCGTGAACCGACAATGCTTGAGAGGAACAAGGGAAAAGCAACCCGAAGGCCACTGTAGCTACCAGCAAGATGCGTTGAGAAATGAGGGGGAAATATCGCAAATTCATAGTGAGAAATTTACCGAGAGTTGAGCTGTACTAAATGTTCATGGAGGCGAGGGGTGATTATTTTTTCGTGAGAGGTAAGGATGGCACCGGCTGCGCCGAAAGTCTGCTGGATCAAATCATAACCTTCACGAGGCCCGAGGATAAAAGCGGTGGTGCTCAGAATGCCTGCCAGGGTGCAGGAGGGAGCCACAACCGAGACCGCTCGGCATTCGTTTTCGACGGGATAACCCGTGCGGGGATCGATGATGTGCCCGTAGCGTCGTCCATTGATCATGCTGTGGCGGAGGTAGTCTCCGGAGGTTGCGACGGCGGATCCCGTGATGGCAAGACTCGCCCAGCAGGAGCCTGGTTGCTGAGGGTTTTCTAGTCCGATATGCCAAGCGGGTTTAGAGGGAGCGTGGCCGGATGCTCGAATATCCTGACCAAAATCTACTAACACATCGTTGATGTGATATTGCGTGGCCGTCTGAGCAACGAAATCGACGGCGTATTCTTTGCCGATTCCGCCAAGATCCAGACACATTCCCGTCCTCGGCAAAAAAACTGCGCCGGGTTTAAGTTGAACGAGTGACCATCCGACGAGTTCGCGTGTGTCTCCGATTTGTTGCGCTGAAGGCAGCGTGGATGGATTCGCCTTCCAGTTCCATAACCGGATCAGCGGCAGCGAGGTTGGGTCAAACACTCCTCGACTAAAAAACCGGAATTCCCCGCACATGGCAAGAAGGCGTTCAGTTTCCGGATCGATCTCCACCCACTCCCGGCCTGCCGCTTTATTGATGCGGTTAATTAAACTGTTATCTAAAAATCGAGAAAACTTAGCCTCGAAATCCGCGACCCAGTTGAGGGTGTTTTCGAAATATGGGTTGGCTTGAGTAGTGGGGGTCTCAACTAGGCTGATGCGGCACAACGTGCCCATCGCATGGAAGGTGAGGGTCGTCAATCTGCCTTCCGTCTTCATGACGGCCGATTGAAAAACTCGGCTCCGAATCGTTTTGGAATCCGTTAAAACCATAGATTGAAGCCGAGTGTCACAATATTCGCTGAAGGATATTGACCGGCGTCCGTTTTATCGTCGGTTCCAAACATCTGATAGCGTTTGTAACCGAGTTCGATCGTAACTCGGTCGTGTGCACGTAGGCTCAGGCTGGTGCCGTAGGTCCAACTCTCCAATTCAGAAAGCCGGTAGTCAGCGGAGTAAAGCTCGGGGATGTTTGGTACAAAGGTTGGATCGCTTGGATCGCCAGGGAAACTTGGGGCGTAAAAATCTGCCCGAGTTTGTGTGTGATATCGAAGGATGGGCGAAAGAGTCAACCGTTGGCCAATTTTTTGATGCCATTGCGCGGTGAGAGTATTTGCATTGATACCCCAGTCGTCGTGATGGAATCGATAGCTTCCTTCAAATGCGGATTTGAGGGTCGGAAAAGCGTGCTGCAGTGACAGATAGACCACTTCGCGCTGTTTGTGATTAGGTCTATTCTCTGCAAATTCGCTGCTAGGAAAAGGATAGTCCTGAAAGAGCACTCGCTTATAGGGGTCGCTGAGATATCCTTCAGAATACCCAATCGTCAAATTTATGCCCACGATGGTTTTTTGACCGAGGAGTTGGGTGAAACCGATCAGGAAGTCGGTGCTGTTTTTGCTTAACGGTGTTGTGATTTGGGGAGATTCGGGGGTGCGCTGGCCATCGTTCGGTAGGATGTGATCGAATGAATGGCCAACGCCCCAAGTCACGGTGGTGTTCTTGTCGTTAAATTCGATCGAATGTGAAAAAGCGGTCCCCAGTGACT
>WBXJ01000116.1 GCA_008933045.1 Verrucomicrobiota bacterium | reverse complement strand
TAAAGGTCACCTTGAAAATCCAAGAGATGCACCTCAACACGCTGCTCGGGTTGATCCTGAGCCAGCGTGGGACGAAGACCGATATTCATGACCCCTTGATGGTCACCGACACGAACGGCATACACACCGGCAGGTGGGAGTACGAGCCCGGTTGAATCGAGATTGGCGGTTGGAAAACCCAGCGTGCTGCCAAGTTGATCCCCACGCACAACCACACCACAGAGAGCGTAGGCGCGGCCTAACAGTTGACACGCCGCATCGAGATCGCCTGCACGGATCGCATCACGCACACGAGTACTGCTCACGCGCAACCCGTCCAAGGAAACCGCAGCCAATCCGTGAACCCCAAACCCAAGCTGTGCACCTAACCGTTGCAACAGTTCGACATTGCCACTCCGCTGGTAGCCGAAGGAAAAATTACCCCCGACACACACACTATGCAGCGTTGGAATATCTGCGGACAATTGTCGGATAAACCCCTCACCCGAAACGCGGCTCAAGACTTCATCGAAGGTAAGCAATAGAACCGCATCCAATCCCAGACTTTCGATCCCTCGTAGCTTTTGGGAAAGGGTATAAATAACGGGAGGTGTTCGATCAGGCGCAACTACCGTGTTCGGGTGTCGATCGAACGTGATCGCTACCGCGAGACCGCCGTGCCCGCGGGCATCCACCAACGCCTGTCGCAGAACCTGTTGATGACCGATGTGTAACCCGTCGAACACACCGATGGCTGCTGACACTTTGCGGGTTCCCTGCCCTAGTTCGCGTACCTGATGAACAATTTGCATGGGAACCAAGCTTACTCAGCAGTAGATAATCTCAGAAATGGGATAATGTGAGCCTCTAGCTCGGACTCGGCCATGTCCAAAACTTTATCCAACGGAAGAGCCTGGGCAACATCGAATTTACCCGAGACCGTGCGGCGTAACGACGCTAGATGAGCACCACAACCCAATTTTTGACCTAACTCATGGGCCACACTTCGCACGTAAGTTCCCTTGGTGCAGGCCAAACGAAATTTACCGAGCGGCTCTTGGTAATCCAAAAATCGAAATGTATAAATATGCACCAACCGTGGCTTGCGCTCGATCTCAACCCCTTTTCGGGCCAGTTTGTAAAGCGGCACACCACCGATTTTCACCGCCGAAACCATCGGCGGAACTTGCATTTGATCGCCCGTGAACGAAACGGAGGCTTCGTTCAGTTCATCCATTGTCATGGGCATGACTGGTAACGAATTAGTAATTTCGCCATCCGCATCGTAGCTATCCGTGGCTTCACCAAACTTGATCAAGCCTTCATAAACCTTGTCGGAGGTCATTAGTTTTTCTGACAGCTTAGTCGCCCGTCCCAGAACAATAATCAGCAAGCCTGTCGCTTGCGGATCTAACGTGCCACAATGACCAACTTTTTCGACTCGGAAACGACGCCGAATAGCCGCCACCACATCGTGAGAAGTAGGGCCTGAAGGTTTATCGATCAGGAGAGCTCCATCAAGAGCGTTAAACTTATGCATGAAAATTTAATGTTTCTGATCCAGAGCTTGTCGAATTGCTCGAATAACACGCCGTTGAGTTGCTAACGGCGTACCCTCAATTCTCGCCCCGGCTGCAGCAGGATGCCCACCGCCGCCAAATTGTCCGGCTATCAAATTCACGTTCACCCGATCGCTCTTTGAACGCAGGCTAATCCTAGTTAAAGTCGGTTCTACCTCCTCAAACACGCAAGCCACCACCACGGGATCAATCGCCCGAATGTGATCGATCAAGCCCTCGCTATCGTTGGATTCGGAACCCGTGCGAGTATAATCGGCTTTCTTGAGCCAGAAATAGGCGATCTGATTCTCATGAACGAGTCGAAACTTGTTGTACATGTGCCGAACCAACCGAACTCTCGCTAATGGAAAGGACTGATAAACCTCATCACAAATCCTCGCAAGATTAGCCCCTCGCTTGACGAGTTCACCCGCGACATGATAGGTGCTGGGCCGCGTCGATGAATATTGGAACGAGCCTGTATCAGTAGAAACCGCCGTGAAAAGACAATCCGAAATGGCGGCGGTGATCGGCCAATTCGCTGCCTTCAAAAGCCTGAAAATCAATTCACCGGTCGATGGTTCTCGAGGCGATATCCAATTGATATCCGCATAGCGCGTATTGCTGGTATGGTGATCAATGTTGATGAATAGCTTTCGTTCAGCAATCCGTTCACCCGTCGTTCCGAGACGCTCAAAACTGGCTGCATCGGTGGCGATCACCAAATCAAATTGACGATCCTTCTTAGGTTTTTGGACAAGTTTTTGAGTATCCAGAAAAGCCAATTTATCCGGGACTGAATCCTGATTCCAACAGGTGACATCCTTACCCTGATTTTTCAAGGCTAATGTCAACCCGAGCTGAGAACCAATGCAATCCCCATCCGGTCGCATATGGCCGACAACACAAATGGTTTCACTGACTTCCACTGCCTCAATAATTTTATCAAGAATCTTCGGATGGTTCTTCATGGCTGGGATTTGATATCTCTAACTCTGCAATGATGCTGAGAAGTTTTTCACCACGAGCACCACTGTCATCAATCAAAAACCGGAGCTGAGGAGTAAACTTCAAAACGATCGCACGTCCCACCAAGCCTTGAAGCCGTTTACGCTCTTTGATCAGTAATTCCAACGCACGCCGACGCTGGGCATCATTTCCAATCACTCCTACAAAAACGGCCGCAGAACGGAGATCGCTCGAAACATTGACGTCGTTGACTGTGATGACCCCAGCCTCCGCTACCGGCAATTCGCGGCGGATCACCTCCCCGATGGCACGTTTGAGCAATTCCTGCACGCGCTGAAGCCGAAGTGACTGCATAAAAATAATTGGTTTGATCCGTGGAAAACCTACGTTTTCAACGTCACAATTTTTGAACAACTTTTTCTAAGGTGTAGCATTCGATGTTGTCCCCAGGCTGGAATTCATTGAATCCATCCAACCGAATACCACATTCCATACCCGCGCGAACCTCGTTGACCTCATCCTGGAAGCGTCGCAAGGAGAGCGAAACGCCCTCGTAAATAAGATTTTTTCGGCGTTGCACACGCATCTTGCCTTTGACAATACGACCTGTAGAGACAAAGCAACCCGCAACACTGCCTCCTTTGGAAAGCTCGAAAATCTGACGAACTTCTGCGGAACCGATCACCACTTCCTTCAGGAGCGGATCGAGTAGACCAGCCATGGCCTCCTTCACCTGATCGATCAATTCATAGATGATCGCGTAGAGTTTGATCTGCACGCCTTCTCGTTTCGCATGATCGGAAACGCCATTATCAATACGTGTGTGGAACCCGAGGATAATTCCTTTGGAAGCCGCGGCCAAAGCGACATCCGAGGCTGTAATCGTCCCCACCGCACTGTGGATCACCTCGAGGCTGACCTTGCTTGAATCAATCTTTTCGAGTGCCTCAACAATAGCCTCCACCGAACCATGAGTATCAGCCTTGATGATAACGCATAAAGCCTTCGCACTCTCGGAAGCGAGGGTAGAAAATAATGTTTCTAAGGAAACTGCGGGACGCCGTTCGATATCGAGGCCGCGTTGCACTAGGGCACGTTCTGCAGCAATCACTCGAGCCGATTTCTCATTCTCCATCACGCAGAACTCGATGCCCGCATCAGGCACGCCGTTGAGACCCAATAGCTTGACTGCAACGGAAGGCCCAGCTTCTTTGAGACGCTTTCCATCCTCATCAATTAAAGCGCGAACCTTGCCGTGGAACGGGCCGCAGATGACGATCTCACCGACTTTTAAGGTTCCTTTGCGAACCAAGACCGTCGCTGTGGGGCCACCGGGTTCCAAGCCTGATTCGATGACGTTGCCCTTAGCTGGACGTTTCGGATTCGCTTTGAGCTCCAGAATTTCCGACTGCAAAACAATCATCTCCAGCAGCTTTTCGATGCCGATTTTTGTGATCGCGGAGACATCCACAAAGATGGTTTGACCACCCCATTCCTCGCAGACCAGTCCCTTATCCTGCAGTTGCTGCCGAACCTTCATCGGGTTCGCACTGGGATGATCCATCTTGTTCACGGCCACGATGATCGGGACTTTGGCTGCCAGCGCATGGTTCAAAGCCTCCAGCGTTTGCGGCATGACTCCGTCATTAGCGGCGACAACTAGGATGACAATATCGGTGACATTCGCGCCACGAGCTCGCATTGAACTGAAGGCGGCATGGCCAGGGGTATCGAGGAAGGTGATCTGCTGCAGTTCCTTCTTCCGTTCTGGGTGGGGAATCGAAATGGTGTAAGCACCGATGTGCTGGGTGATACCGCCTGATTCACCGGCGGCGACATCAGCTTTGCGGATGACATCGAGCAAGGTGGTTTTTCCATGATCCACATGACCCATGATCGTGACAACCGGTGCTCGAGGCTTCAAATCCTCGGGCTTGTCATCCGGATCGACCTCCACCTTGGCGATGGGCGCATGGACAATTCCGCCGCCGCGTTCGCGCTTCTCAGCCTCAAACCGGAATCCGTGCTTGGCAGCCAACCTCTGTGCCACAAGTTCATCAACCGACTGGTTGACGTTCGCGAAGACCCCCAACTCCATGAGGTCCGCAATGAGTTGAAACGGCTTGCGTCCTAACTTTTCAGCCAGCTCTCGAACAATAATTGGCGGCTTGATCGAAATGATTTTGCCCGTGGCCGGAATTACGAATTTTGGCGTGGCGGGTGCTGAAGACCGGTTGGCATTTGGTCGAGTGACCTGTTGGGGTGATGACCCAGGACGTTGTGCCATTGGAGGTCGAGTGCCGCCTGTCGTTTGCCCTTGATATCCAGGACGAGCCCCTTGTTGGGGAGTTCGAAAATCAGGACGCTGACCTAAACCTCGGTTTCCATCTCGACCTGCAGCAGGGGGAGTAGAACGTTGACCAAGACGACCCGCAGCGGGTGCGGCAACAGGTTTGGCCACTATTTTGGGCCCCGGTTTTGGGGGAAGAACGATGAAACCTACCTTGTCCCCTAACTGAGGCTTCGAAGGAACCAGCGGCACCACAGGTTGGGGCGCCTCAGGAGCAGGTATCGCAACGGGTTCAGGAATGATAACATTCTCGACTTCGGCGACTTTGAGGGGAGCCTCGACGATTTCAACGAAATCCTTGACCACCACAGGCGCGGCAACAACAACGGGCGGCAACACCTCGGCCGGTTCATGTTTTTCAACAGGAGCAACCGTGGGGATAGGAGCTGCACTCACCACCGGCTCCGGCACTTCGATCGGAGCCGTGGGCACAGGTATAGAGTGAATTATTCTAACAGGCTCAATAGTGAGGGCTACTGGCTCTGGAATGGGAGCTTGGGCCTTCTTACCAGTTAACTGTTCTTCAAGAAATTCAGCAGTGATTTTGTCCAAGGAACTTGATGGCACCTTGGCGGCAGCAATGCCCAATTCCTTGGCCCGAGAAATGACTTCTTTACTTTCCAGACCAAGTTTCTTGGCAATTTCGTAAATACGAACGGGCATAATTTATTTTTTCAGATCGGACAGACTTCACTGTCACTCAGGGGAAGGGCAAATGATTGGTTATTTTGAATTGGGGTTACGACGTGCCATTTCAACTTGGACTGCTTCCTTAATCGCATGGGCCGTGCCTGCCAACTCGGGGATATCCTCGAGATCGGATTCCTCAACTTCGACCAGATCGTCGATGGTCAAGAATCCTTTATGTACGAGTAAGTCGGCCTGCTCGCGAGTAATTCCCGGAACTGTCGCAATGGTCGCCACTGCTTGGGCAACTTTCTGATCAAAGCCCATCACTTGCACATACTCAGCCTCGATATCAACATGCCAACCGGTCAACTTGGAGGTCAGGCGAGCGTTCTGACCCCGCTTACCAATCGCCAAGGATAATTGATCATCACTGACCAAAATGCGAACCCGCCTGCGTGCCTCATCCACTTCAAAATTCTTTAACT
The DNA here is from genome assembly GCA_008933045.1 of Verrucomicrobiota bacterium. Lineage (GTDB taxonomy): Bacteria > Verrucomicrobiota > Verrucomicrobiia > Limisphaerales > SXQI01 > SXQI01. The sequence continues at coordinate 3,488 of WBXJ01000116.1, read as the reverse complement.
TGGCAGGGGCAAGCGCGTTAGTCAGATAGACCCGGATGTTGGGATCCCACTTTACGATATCAACTTTTTCATTGTTCAACTCGCGGACGATGTTTTTTACACGGTTACCGCGCAAACCAACACAGGCACCCACGGGATCAACTTTTTCGTCACGAGAATACACGGCGAGCTTGGTTCGAAAACCTGGCTCACGGGCGATGGCTTTAATCTCGATTGTGCCGTCGCTAATCTCCGAGACTTCTAATTGAAAAAGCTTAATAACGAATTCCGGCGCGGCTCGCGAAAGCACAATCTCCGGACCATGCTGAAGATTATCTACAGCACGCACATAGCATCGAAGGCGTTCACCAATTTGGTATTCCTCCGTCGCAACTCGTTCACGGTTGGGGAGTAATGCCTCATATTTGCCGAGATCGATGGTGACATCCGACCGGTCAAACCGTCGCACGACACCGCTCACAATATCACCTACACGATCCTTAAAATCGGCGAAAATCATCAACTTCTCCGCCTTACGAATGTGCTGCATTAACGCTTGTTTTGCGTTCTGCGAGGCGATGCGACCAAAATTTGCCGGAGTAACTTCTATCTCTAACTCGTCACCAACCACCGCGTCAGGTTTAATGCGTCGCGCATCAAAAATTGACATTTCGTCATGCTTGGAGACGACTTTGTCGGCCACGATCAATTTGGCGAAAGCTTTGATATCGCCGCCTTTAGGATCAATCACGCAACGAAGTTCGCGTGCGGGACCTACGGCCTTTTTCGCGGACGCGACTAACGCCTCCTCGACAGCCCGTAGGAGAATAGCTTTGCTAATCCCTTTCTCGCGCTCCCAGTAATCTAAGATGGCTAAAAATTCGGCGTTCATAATGTTCCAAACTCCCCCCCTCACGCGGGGAATAAAAAAGTCGGCAGAATCCTTCCGACGACTTCGGCACTGGCAACCCAGTAATAAAAACTTTTCGCAATTCGCACATTACCCAGAGATATTAGCCGCGTCAAGCTGCGAGAACACCATTTTCGAAGTCCGCGTGGCCCCATCCATAAGTTCGCTTGCCAGAGAGGCGACTTTGTGAAAAGTTTCACATGCAGACTATGGGACACATTAAACTTCACATTCCTGGACCGGTAGAGGTAAGCGCGAAAACGTTCGCTGCGTTTTGTTCGCCGATGATCGGTCATCGTGGCCAAGGATTCAAAGATCTTTACGCCAAAATGCAACCGCAGCTTCAATCGCTCCTGTTCACCAAGCAGTTGGTTTATTTGAGCACATCATCCGCTTGGGGGGTGATGGAGGGAGCGTTGCGCAATCTAGTCGCCAAAAAAGTGCTCTGCTGCATGTGCGGAGCGTTCTCTGATAAATGGCTGGATGTCGCACGTCGATGCGGAAAGTCTGCTGAGGGTTTGCAGGTCGATTGGGGTTCCCCGATTCGAGCCGAGGCGATCGATGCTAAACTTGCCACGGGCGAATTTGACGCACTGACATTGATACATAACGAGACCTCGACGGGCACGATGAGTTCCCTCAATGACATTGCGGCATTAAAGCTGAAGTATCCAGAGGTGATATTTATTGTCGATGCGGTCAGCTCAATGACGGCGACAAGAATCGCGTTTGACGAACTGGGGATTGATGTTTTGTTGGCAGGCACTCAAAAAGCTTTTGCGATGCCGCCAGGGTTGACGGTCTTCACCTGTTCACCTTCGGCGCTTGCAAAGGCAGCAGGTCAGAAGGATCGGGGTTATTATTTTGACTTCGTCGAATTCCAAAAGAACGCCTTGGAAAACATGACTCCAAGCACACCGAGCATCAGTCACACTTATGCGTTGGCGTCAAAGTTGGAAGATATTTTTGCAGAAGGTCTCCAAGCCCGATTTGCACGTCATCTGGCCCTAGCTCAGCGGACTCGGGCGTGGGCCGCTGGACACGGCTTTCTCCTTTTCCCAGAGGCAGGATTTGAATCTCCCACTTTGACTTGCGTCAGTAACGGTGCGCGGGCGGGTGGAAGAGTTATCGATGTGGCGAAATTTCAGAAGCTTGTGAAGGATCGAGGTTTCCTGATTGACGGCGGCTACGGCAAAATCAAGGGCACCACGTTTCGCATTTCCAACATGGGCGACGAAACCGAAGCTACTATGCAGACCCTTTACGCGGCGATGGATGAGTCGATCCGCCTGCTCGGATAAAATAGTCGGGTCGGGTTCACTCCGGTTTAAAGCTCAAGAGATCGTTCTCGAGGGCGCCGATATTGGAGGATGGCTTTAAATTTTGTGCCGAGGAATTCGGGTCGAGTGAGGGTAGATAAGGATCGCGTTTGGGTCGGGCTCAGATTAAGACCCGTCGCTAGCCAAGCAGTCAGGATATTCACGAGGAAGAGTTGCTGCCGATCGTAGAACTCTGTCACCAAGCCTTGTGCTTCGCCGGTGGCCTGAATGGATGTGAAATTGACCGAAGCCGTCAGATCCACATCGCCGGATTCAGCTTCCAGCACAGAGGCTGTTTGGTGTTTTCTGAACCCTCGCAACGTGCCATTGGGACGGTCAGGCGCCCAGAATTCTTCTTCTGATCCGCCGTAATCGAACGTCAACAACCAACCCTCTTCGAGACGGAGCGAGGCTTCGCGCCACCACGAGATTGCTTGAGGATTCAACTCACGTTGGTAGGACTGAGGCAAAAAAGAACCTAGAGCTGAAGTCAATGCCTCCAACTCACGCGGGATGCAACCCGTGGACGTCAGGGGTGCCCACGTCAACGATTCCTCCTTCAGTGTAATTCCGAACTCGTGCCACTGTTGAGTGGAGCAATTCCATCGCCAAACTTCTACAGGAAAGGCATCGAGGAGTTCGTTAGATAAAACTACTCCTCGCACCGAGCGCGGAGGAATTTCAGTCCAGTCACTCAGCCAACGCACCTTCGATTGATGCTGTGCCAAAGTCTCATTTTGCCACTGCCGTCGTCGCAACGAAGGCTCCAACAGAACATACTCGATCCGGTGATAAAGTTCGGAACGATTTTGACAAAGCCAGTCCAGAACATCGCACGCCATTCTCCCCTCATTCGCTCCAGCCTCAATGATCTGAACTTTTCCATGAATTGAGGAAAGTTTTTCCGCGAGCCAAAAACCGAGAAGCTCACCAAACATCGCTCCCACACTGACGCTCGTATAAAAATCTCCGGACTGCCCCACCCTGCCTCGCTGTTGGTAAAACCCATGGTCTGGATGATCGAGTGCCAGAGTCATGAACCGTGGCCAAGTCATAACGCCGCAACGGTGAATCTCCTGACGCAAAATTTCAGCAAGATTACTCATCTGAAAACAGATTCACGAACAAGTCGATCGAATCAACAGGAATATCATTGGAATGCTGAAGGGCTTGACTTTTGAGCATCACTCGCAAAGCTATCGCAGTATTTTACTGCAACTCGAAAGAGAATTGTTTTGTGAGTTGTTCACCAAACAGAACTTTCGGCAGTGATTCGTGTT
>WBXJ01000115.1 GCA_008933045.1 Verrucomicrobiota bacterium | reverse complement strand
GACCGTAATCAACAAGCTCGGAATACACGCGCGACCGGCCGCGATGTTCGTCAAAATTGCCAACCGTTTTGAATGTCAGATATTTGTCGAAAAGGATGGAGAAACCGTCAACGGAAAATCCATTATGGGCCTGATGATGCTCGCAGCAGGTCCTGGATCCAAGTTGAAGGTTCACGCTTCAGGCACTGATGCATTAGCGGCCTTGGATGAATTAGAAGCCTTGATCAAGCGCAAGTTCGACGAAGCATAGGACGTCGGGATTTACTCACCTTTGGCCGTGAGATCAATCGCTACCAACTCCGATTTGCTTCTCGCAAAGAATTTTCCACGAGCAAGTGCCGGATAAGCACGGAGTCCATTTCCAAATAGCTGCGAACGTGCGAGCCGATTAAATTTTTCCGCAGTTGCCTGCACCAACCACAACTCCCCCGTCTCCAAGGTGACGAGAAGTTGACCGCCGGAAACTAAAATAGTTCCCGAGGGAATACTCTCCTCTCGCCACATCGACTTACCCGTCGCCAACTCCACACAAGTCAGCGTAGGGCGTTGCTCTTGGCGACCATCAAACCCATAGAGATAACCCTTATGATATACGCTGGTAGCGTAGTGGTTGGAGAGAACTTCGTCTTTTGACCAGATTTTTTGCAATCGCCCCTCGCTCCAGCTAAGCAAGATGGCACCGGTGTCGTAACTGGTTGAAAGGAATATGTGGTTACCAACCACAATCGGAAGTGCCGCGTTCACCGAGGCAGCCGTGCGACTGCGCCATGGATGAGTTGCGAGAACTTTACCGTCACCTGGTTGCAGCAGAACCAAGCCGCTCCGTGTAAAAAATGCGGCGATTGAATCCTGACCTATTTGTGCTAGCACTGGCGATGAATAGCTAGCTTCGTCATTGGTTGATTGCCAGAGCAGTTTGCCTGTCGCCTCATCCAATGCCACAATTCCTGCACCATCCCGCCCCCCGATATTGAGGAGCAGACGTCCTTGAGTAATCAAGGGCGAACAGGCCATCCCGAAGTAACCTTTTGAAGCACCAAAGGCCGTTTTAGTATCAACACTCCAAACCAACGAACCTGAAGAAAGCTCCCGAGCGGTTACCAAACCCTCCGCACTCATCAGAAAAACTCGACCGCCAGAAATTGTTGGAGTCGCCCGAGGACCATCGTCGGAGCCAAAATCGTCCTTGTAACTCGTGGGTTGGGAAATTTTCCAGAGAGTTTGACCAGATGCAACATCCCAACATTCGATAATCTCCTCCTGCCCTATTCGATGAGGTAACACTAAACGATTTGAGACCACGGATGGACTGGCAAAACCTTGGCCAATTTTTCGTTTCCATAAAACAGGTGGGCCATCCTGTGACCAGCTAGTGGCTAGATTTGTCTCCGCACTTTGACCGTTTCGCGAAGGTCCCAGCAGTTGCGGCCAATCCCCCGCCGTTGTGTTGACATCAACGATCCAGCTTCGAAGAAGCAAAACCAGAAACGAAATAAGTGTCGGAACGATTCGGTAATTGACCGAAGAAGGATTATTCAGGTGGTTCATTTCAACGCATCGATTGGGATCTCTCCAGTTCTGTTAGGATGATTGACGGTTGAAGTCAACAAAACTGAAAACATTTTCTCGTTTTTATCCTCTATTCAGGCAGCATTGCGGCCAATATGAGTATGGACATCAGTGCTATCACCGCAGAAGTAAACAGGGCCGGAGCCTTCGTACAGCCACTCTTCAATGAGATAGGGAAAGTAGTTATCGGGCAACGGTATCTCTTGGATCGACTCTGTATCGGTTTGCTGGCCAATGGGCACCTGCTTCTGGAGGGTGTGCCAGGGCTGGCGAAAACGTTGGCTGTAAAAAGTTTAGCCTCAGCCGTTCATCTCAAGTTTTCACGATTACAGTTTACTCCCGACATGTTGCCGGCCGACGTGATTGGGACACAAATATTTACACTGCAGACGGGCACTTTCAGCACACGTCGGGGTCCGATTTTTGCGAACCTAGTTCTGGCAGATGAAATTAACCGCGCACCTGCTAAAGTTCAAAGCGCGTTGCTCGAAGCCATGCAGGAAAGGCAAGTGACGATTGGTGACCAGAGCTACCCTCTGGATGATCCTTTCCTAGTCTTGGCAACACAAAACCCAATCGAACAAGAGGGCACTTATCCCCTACCTGAAGCTCAAGTCGACCGCTTCATGCTCAAGTTAAAAGTTACTTACCCACCCCGCGCTGAAGAACGCCAAATCCTCGACTTAATGGGAAGAACTAACCAATTGCCAACCGTGCAACCGGTAGTGACAGTGGAGCAGATCAGGCATGCTCGCGCAGTTCTCAACGATATCTACATGGATGACAAGGTGAAGGACTACATCGTGGATGTCGTGTGCGCCACTCGCTCTCCGGGGGACTACAACCTTGATCTGAAGGATCTCATCCAAATGGGTGCATCTCCGCGGGCGACCATTGCTTTGACCTTGGCATCCAAGGCACATGCGTTTTTGCGAGGGCGAGGCTATGTAACTCCTCAGGACGTCAAAAGTATCGGGATGGATGTGCTGCGGCACCGGATCACTGTGACCTACGAAGCTGAAGCGGAGGACAAAACAAGCGAGAGCATTGTGCAAAAAATCTTCGACGAACTTCCGGTGCCCTAATTTCGCGCCGACAGCAGGTAACTTTGGATCCGTTATTCTCCCCATGATACCGAGAGAAGTTCTCAAAAAGATCAAGCAAATCGAGTTACGCACGAACCGTCTCGTAACGGAGTCGTTGGCTGGGCAGTATCATAGCGTGTTCAAGGGTCAGGGCATGAACTTTGATGAGGTTCGTGAATATCAACCGGGGGACGAAGTTCGCACGATCGACTGGAATGTCACCGCTCGGATGAATCATCCCTTCGTTAAAAAATTTGTCGAGGAACGCGAGCTCACGGTAATGTTGATTGTCGATGTGAGCGGATCCAATTTATTCGGATCGGGAAGCCAAACCAAACGAGAACTTGCCGCCGAAATTGCATCCGTTCTCGCGTTCTCTGCCATTCGTAATAATGATAAAGTCGGCTTATTATTGTTCAGCGATCGGGTGGAGAAATTTGTCCCTCCACGAAAGGGGAAACGACATGTGCTGCGCGTTATTCGTGAGATCATGGTTTTTCAACCTGAACATCGCCAGACTAGGGTTGATGAAGCGTTGCAATTCCTGCTCCGCGTGACCAAGCACCGAAGTATCGCGGTCCTCGTTTCGGATTTTTTGAATCCGTTACCACCAAGTTTGCTGCGTCAAGTCAACCGACGGCATGATCTCGTGGCGGTACACATCGAGGATGACCGTGAGCACGAATTGCCTGCCTTGGGTTACATGACGCTTCGGGATGCGGAAACAGACGAAATCATCGAAATTAACACAGGCGATGCACGTAAACGAAAAGGATTCGTTGAACGTCGGCAGAAACTACAGATGCAGGTGCTAAAAACGTTACTCACAGCCGGTGTTGATAGCATCCAACTTCGCACAGGCCAGTCCTACGCCATTCCCCTAGCCCGTTTCTTTGAAACTCGAGAACGGCGCCGACTGCGGAGCTGAGTCTTATGGCACTCAAGACTAATTCTGCGGTGATCATGCCGCCACCCGTTCCGAGCAAGACCACGAACAGCATGGAGCTGCGTCCAGCAAAGCCTCTGGAACACATTCAACCTAGCTGGCCTTGGGTCGCGGCAGGGCTACTGTTAGCAGTGATCGCGGGGTTCTTGGCTTGGTGGTGGTGGAATAAAAAACGAAACGGACAAGCCAAAGTCGTCATCCTCATCCCTCCTCACCGCAGGGCCAAGGATCGACTTCATCACGCCCTGAGCTTGCTAGCGGATCCTTACGCGTTTTGCTCCCTCCTTTCGGAAGTGTTAAGGATTTATCTAGAGGAGAGGTTTTCCTTACATGCACCGGAGCGGACTACTGAGGAGTTTCTTCATGAACTTCAAGCCACAGAATTATTGAATGATAACCAGAAAGTTTTTCTGGAAGATTTTTTACGACGATGCGATCTGGTGAAGTTTGCCCAGCATGAACCTACAGAACCGGAGTTGCGAGAGTTACTGGAATCTGCGCTTCGGTTAATCGATGAAACTCAGATGGTTGACCCCATCGATTCGAGCAAGCTAGCCCCATGAGCCTTACTTTTGCCTATCCTTGGGTGCTGACGTTACTCCTCGCGATCCCCTTGCTGGCATGGCTCAAGGGCAAACGGGGCCGACAATCGGCGTTCCTGTATTCTTCCATTCAACTCGTTCGCGGCATGGCAAATCTCAATCGTTCGAGCGTCGGATCGATGCTCCTGCGGTTACGCTGGTTGAGCTTGGTGTTGCTCATCATCGCTGTTGCACAACCTCGACTGCCCGAAGGAGAGGCTAAAATTAACGCCAGCGGTATCGATATTGTGATCTGCCTTGATCTCTCGACGAGCATGGCGGCGGAGGATTTTGAACTTCACGGAAACCCTGTGAATCGGCTAGAGATCGCCAAGGATGTCATCCATAAATTCGTCGAGAAGCGCACCAGCGACCGAATCGGGTTGGTCGCCTTTGCAGGAAAAGCCTACATCGCAGCTCCAATTACCCTAGATCATGATTTTCTGCTCCAAAATCTGGATCGCTTGGAACTAGGAACGATCGAGGATGGCACAGCGATTGGTTCGGGCATTTCCGCTGCAGTGAATCGAGTGCGTGAACTTCAGTCAAAAAGTCGAATTGTCATCCTCATGACTGACGGCCAAAACAATGCCGGGAAAGTTCCACCCCTCGCTGCCGCTGAGGCTGCTGAAGCTCTCAAAGTTAAAATTTACACGATTGGTGTAGGGACGAGAGGCACCGCTTATGTGCCCTATGTGAATGCCTTTGGACAACGAGCGAGAACCACTCAAAAAGTAGATATCGATGAGGATACACTTACAAAGGTGGCTGCGCGAACTGGTGCAAAATATTATCGAGCAGATAATACAGCGGCACTTCGAAACATTTACGATGAGATTGATCAACTCGAACGGACCGATGCTGCCGTTAAGAAATTTCAGCAGTACCGTGAACTTTTCCCTTGGTTTGTGCTGGGAGGTTTGATGATCTTTTTGCTCGAAATAATCCTCGGCAACACCGTCTGGAGGCGGTTGCCTTAATCCCATGAGATTTGCCCATCTAACTGTGCTATGGATAGGAATAGTGGCCATCGTGACGTTGGCCATTTTCCTAGGATGGTCGTGGCGACACAGACAGCTTCTTCTGACCCGATTTGTCGATAACCGCCTGCTCCAAAAAATGCTCCATGGAGTGGATCCCGTGTGGCAAAAGTGGAGGTTAGTCCTAGTGGTGGTAATTTCTGCGTTTCTATGGGTGACTCTCGCTCAACCTCAGTGGGGTGAGAACTGGGAGGAAGCGACTCAACGAGGCAGGGATATCCTTGTCGCCATCGATACTTCACGCAGCATGCTCGCAAACGATGTTGTCCCCAATCGCCTTACTCGTGCAAAACTCGCCGCGCTCGATTTGATGCGGTTGGCCCGACAGGATCGACTAGGTCTGATCGCGTTCGCAGGAACTGCCTTCCTGCAATGTCCGTTGACTCTCGATGAAGAAGCATTCCGACAAAGCGTCAACATCCTTGACACAGGGATTATTCCACAGGGCGGCACAGCGTTGACGGGAGCTATCGATGCCGCGCTTGGAACGTTTAAAAATGATAGTGGAGATAACCATAAAGTATTGATCATCCTTACCGATGGAGAAGATCACGAAGAGGGGATTAAAGAAGCAGGTGCAAAAGCTGCAAAGGCCGGCTTAAAAATTTTTACGGTAGGCGTCGGCACTCCCTCTGGTGAATTGCTGCGGATCAAGGATGAGCAAGGACGAGAATCTTTTGTGAAGGATGATCAGGGAAATGTTGTCAAATCAGCACTCAACGAATCCTTACTGCGAGATCTTGCTAGTGGCACTCAAGGGTTTTATCTTTCCTTACGAGAAAACAAAGCGATGGAAGTGCTATACCAACAGGGCTTACGGCCTCTACCCACCTCCGAAATTTCGACTAAAAAGGTCAAGAAAATGCACGATCGTTTTCGTTGGCCCTTAATACTGGGAATGCTCGCGATGATCCTTGAAATTTTTTGGGTCGAGTCGGGTTTTAGAAAAAGAAGGTTACTGTCGAATTTAACGGCAGCTCTCCTGTTTCTTCTTTTAACCGCGCAGTCCGCGCTGGCCTCGGCGAGCAAAGCACAGCGCGACTTTGAGAAAGGGGAGTTTGACAAAGCACGAGAGGAATACGATCGCCTGTTGACTAGTCGCCCTGAGGATCCTCGCCTTCAATACAACTCGGGGAGTAGTGCCTACGCTGGCAAGGACTATGCTAAAGCGGCACAAAGATTCGAGGCAGCATTATCTGCAACGGATAAGCTGCTTCAGCAACATGCTTACTATAATTTGGGAAACACTGAATACCGATTAGGTGAGAACGAGTCCGATCCAAAACAAAAGCAAGAACAGTGGGAGCAATCTCTCCAGCATTTCGAGAAAGCTTTAAATCTGGAACCCAACGATCAGGATGCGAAGCACAATTTTGAGCTTGTACGTCAACAACTAGAGGAACTCAAAAAGCAGCAAAAAGAGTCATCCAAGGATAAAAAGCCTCAAGATAAAAAAGATCAGGACGACAAGGATTCGAAGGATAAATCGGAGGATCAAAAGCAAGACGACAAAAAGCAGGATCCATCCGAGTCGAAGGACGACAAACAATCTCAGGAGAAAAAGGACGATAATAAAGGAAAAGATTCTTCTTCCCCCAAGGACTCACAAGATCCACAGGAGCCTGAAAAACAAGATCAGTCTCAACCTTCGAAGGATCAAAAACCAGGTGAACAAAAACCGTCAGAGGATCCCGCTCAACAAAAAGCCCAAGAAGAAGCCGAGCAGGCTGCTGATGCAAAATCAGCGCAAATTGGTCAAATGACACCGAAGCAGGCTCGACAAATGTTGGAGGCACAAAAGGGCGAAGAAAAGGCGATGATTTTTCTTCCACCCAAGGACAATAAAAAACCGGCACGGAACCGGATCTTTAAAGATTGGTGAGAAGTTTCCCCATGTTGTTTAACTTAATAGTTGGCACCCCCTGCCCTAGAAAAACGGATCGCCTCACCACTCAGGTTGGGTGGACTCCGTGGTTTGTTAGACTTTTGGTTTTGTGTTGGTTTTTTCTTACCATCCTAGCCGGAACATTTCAATCAACTCTAGATCGAGCCCAAATTTCTCTCGGAGAAAGCGCAACTCTGCAGGCCGTTTTACAAGATGAGGAGGCCAAGAGTGCCCCCAGTCTCCCACAGGTTCCAGGTCTCACAATTCGATCGACAGGAACGAGTCAACAACTCTCGATTGTCAACGGACAAACAACGCACAGCCAAGTTTTCAGCTTCAACATCACCGCCTCAAAGGAAGGGGTTTACAGGATTCCCGCGATCACCATCCGCACCGAGAGCAAAGTGATGACGACCCAACCAGTAACCCTCAGGGTCGCAAAGGGTGAAGCCATCAATGCGAATGGTCAGGTTGCCTTCGCCCGGGTTATCCCCAGTAAAAAGGAAGTATACGTGGGCGAAATCATCCCTGCTGACATCCAGTTTTTTGTCACGGAGGGACGCAACTTGCAGGGCCCGCAAATCAAGGGCGACGGGTTTGTGGTGAACAAAATCCTTTCTCCCATGCAGAACAAAATGCAGATCAACAACATGATCTACAACGTTTTGGTTTACAAAACTGCAATCACTGCGAGCAAGGTTGGAAAGATCGAGTTTGGTCCCGTGTCATTTGGTATCGAAGTGCGACAAAACGCACGGAGAACCGGTAACGATCCGTTAGCTGATTTTTTTGGAGGAGGCGTCAACTATCAAGAGATATCCGTCCTCAGCGACACTGTGACGATGAATGTCCTTCCGTTACCTGCTCCGCCCCCCGGGATCGGGTTCCTCGGAGCGGTCGGTAACTTTTCGATGCAAGTGAAGGCAGGCCCGGTTGCCGTCACAGTGGGAGACCCGATTACTCTGAAGATTGATATTCGAGGCAAGGGATCGCTCGATACCATGACGTTGCCTCCGTTATCGTGGGATCATTTCAAGAGTTATCCGGCGACAGCCACGATTCAAATCTCGGACACTCTCGGTATTGAGGGCGTCAAGTCGTTTGAACAAGTAGTGATTCCTGAAGGATCTGAAGCCAAGAGTATTCCGGTTATCCGTTTCAGTTTTTTTGATCCAGAGAATCGACGCTATGTGACGATGACCAATTCGAGCATCGCCTTGACCGTTTCAGCTTCGGCACAACCCACCGCGCAAGCTACTGTTGTCGAAGCGAAGTCTGATGAGACGGGCCAACCAATTGCGTCCGATCTGGAGCATATCAAACCCGATCTCGGCCAACTCCGCGCGATTCAAAAACCATTGCTCACTCAGCCGTGGTTCTGGGCTTCAAACGCAATTCCTTGTCTCGCATGGGTTGGCTTCATCGCTTGGTTCAGAAACAAGGAGCGACAACGCAACAACCCCCGTTTTCAGCGTCGATTGCAGACTCAGAAGTTTATCCACGAAGGATTGCTCGAACTTCACAATGCGGCGGAGCAACAGGATGAGGTGCGATTTTACACACAAGCTTTTCGTATGCTGCAAGAGCACCTCGGCGAACGGTTGGATTTGCCAAGTCTTTCCGTCACAGAAACCAGCATGGAACACCCACTCGCGCAACTCGACAGCGATCCGCAGGTGCAAACTGAATTGAAGGACCTCTTTCAAATTTGCAATCTGGCCCGTTATGCAGGTGCTCAAAACCAACAATCGCTTTCCGAAGTTTTGTCGCGTTTGGAAATCGTGTTGAACAAAGACCAGCCTCTTCGCAATAGCCGTTCAAAAACAACGCTCAGCCTCCTTCCGTGGATGATCATCGGAATTACCTGTTCGGCATTCGCAAATGAAAGTGAACTTAATTCCCGTTTTATTGAGGCTAACAAGGCATACGAACAGGGAAAATTTCAGCAATCGTTGGTGCAGTATCAGAGCATCCAAACTAACGGCACTTCACCGGCACTGTTACTCAATCTTGCAAATGCTGCCTGGAAAAGTGGTCAACAAGGATTAGCAATTCGCTCCTTAGCGGAAGCAGCGCAACTCGCTCCGCACGACTCCGACATCAAATCAAACCTTAAGTTCCTGCGCCAACGGGTCAATCGACCAATCGAAAGTATTTGGGAAACCATCGCTTCTACTTTCAGTTTCAATGAGGTCGCTCTTTGTTTTCTAACAAGCAACATCGTGCTTTTTGCAGTCCTAATCTACCGAAAGCGTCCGAATACAAATCCTCGCTCGCTTGCCCTTTACGTCGCAGTAGGGTTGTTCACGCTCGCCTCGGTGTTATTGATCACATTCATCACGGTAAGGCACTCTCGCGTGGTGGTTATGGTGAAGGAGGTCTCTGTAAAATTTGGTCCGGTGGAGGAATCTAAGGCAGCATTC
>WBXJ01000114.1 GCA_008933045.1 Verrucomicrobiota bacterium | reverse complement strand
TAGATTTGGTTAGAGATCCGGTTCGACGTGCTGAGTCTCAAAAAGCCCTAGAACTTTGGCACCGTGGTGACTCAGCCCAACTCATCGCCGATCGCGTTTTACAGGACATTCCCTTACCCAAGTCGGAGCTGAACCACCAACCTTGGCAGAAATATCAAACCGGAGGCGAATTGATATGACTCACGTTGCTACCCACCCCTTACTCACTACCTTTCAGCGACTGGTGTCGGAGAATACAATCTTTCGTCAGGACGAACCTTTAGCTCGTCGCACAACCATGCGCGTGGGGGGCACGGCTGAGTTTTATTGCGAACCTGCGAACGAACCTGAGTTGAGCCGACTGTTGGAATTTACTCAAAATAGCGACATTCCATTCATGCTCTTGGGCCGAGGGTCGAACCTCCTCATTCGCGACGGCGGCATCCCCGGATTGGTGATCTGCCTCAGCCAACCAGATTTCTCTCGAATTACCATCGATGGCCAAACCCTGCGTTGTGGAGCCGGGGCACGGTTGAAGCACGTGGCCGTCGAAGCCCGACGCCAGGGACTTGCCGGCTTAGAGTTTCTGGAAGGGATTCCGGGCTCGGTCGGCGGTGCCTTGCGGATGAATGCGGGCGCGATGGGTGGAGCGATGTTTGCCGTCACGCAATCCATTCGCTACATGACTCTAGGTGGCCAAACTCATAATTTACCCGCAGCCGAAATCCAGTCAAATTACAGACATTGTCCATTTTTTGAAACTCATGTGGCTTTGGCCGCAACTCTTAACGTACATTCCGATACCTCCGAAGCGATCGAGCGGCGCATGAAGGAAGGTAGTGAAAAACGCTGGAAATCTCAACCCGCAGCCCCCAGTGCTGGGTGCATCTTCAAAAATCCAACTACGATTCCATCCGGAAAATTGATTGAAGAACTGGGACTGAAAGGCAAGCGTATCGGCGGTGCCGCAGTCTCAGATGTTCACGGTAATTTTATCGTTAATGAAAACCAAGCGACTGCTGAGGATGTGCTCGCTCTGATCGAGTTTATCCAACAGAAAGCACTGACGGAACGAGGCATCCGACTTGAAACCGAAGTTCAAATTGTCGGCGTGAACAAATCCCTACTCTCAGGTTCATGATAACAAAGCGCGTGATTACCGTATTGCTTGGTGGCCGATCCTCGGAGCGTGAGGTCTCGCTACGAAGCGGTGCTGCCGTGGCGAATGCCCTGCGAGAACTGGGTCATACGGTGTGCGAAATTGACCCAAAAAACCCGGCGTGGGTCTTGCCCGCTCCAACTGATGTGGTTTTTCTCGCTCTCCACGGCACTTACGGTGAAGACGGCACAATTCAATCAGAGCTCGATAACCTAAACATTCCCTATACCGGTTGCGGCTCCGAATCGAGTAGCCTCGCATTCAACAAAGCCTTGGCCAAACAAGCCTGCCTCGCCACTGGCGTCCCGACGGCTTCGTTCGCAGTCTTACGAAAACCCACAACGTTGTGGCCCTCACATTTGAACCCTCCTGTGGTTGTGAAACCCGTGCGTCAAGGTTCCAGTGTGGGCCTTGAGTTTGTAGATCACGCCGACGCACTTTTCGAGGCGTTGAGTCGCTCTCTCCAACATGATACTGAGGTATTGGTTGAGGAGCGAATTATGGGCAGAGAAACCACGGTTGCTATCCTCGACAATTGCGCCTTACCCATTGTGGAAGTGCGCCCCAAAGAGGGATCCTACGATTACGCAAATAAATACACCGCGGGAGCGACCGAATATCTCTGCCCAGCCGCATTTTCGCCTGAAGTCACCGCCTCCATTCAACAGGCTGGCCTGAATGCTTTTCGAGCCGTCGGAGGCCGAGATTATGGACGTGTGGATATTATGGTTCGAGCGAACGGTGAACCTGTTGTGCTCGAGGTGAACACCCTGCCCGGCATGACGGAGACAAGCCTCTTCCCCAAAGCCGCTGCTGCTGCGGGCATCAGCTACGCCCAACTCTGTCAAAAAATGATCGATCTCGCCCTGATCCGAAGGAGTTGAACATGTGGTTTCATTCTAATAAAAATCGCCGCAACGAACGATCGCATCTGCTCGATGTGAAGCTACGTTCCCAAGGGTCCAACGGTGCCGGGTCGCGCTTGTTGGGGCTTTCACTTGCGGGTGCCACGCTAGTGATCTTGTGTGGATTCTTGGTGTGGAAAGGTTGGGGTTACACGCTAGACCGGCTCATTTATTCAAACCCTGCCCTGACGGTGCAGCAAATTGTAGTGGTAACCGATGGAGTGCTACCCGTAGACCTCATTCAACGTTGGGCAGGCGTTAAGAAGGGCGAAAATCTCATGTCGGTTGACCTCTCGCGAGTGCAACGACAATTGATGCTCGTCCCTTCCATCCAAAGCGCGTCGGTGATTCGCCGCCCCCCCTCCGAAATTCAACTCCGCATCAGTGAACGTGTTCCCGTTGCTCAAGTGTGCCTTTACCGCACGACAGGGCCCGAACAACTGCTCGAATCTCACGTGCTTTACCTCGATGCCGAAGGCTATGTGATGCCCCACATCTCAGGCTCAACCCAGAGCCTTACCCAACTCTCCAAGCATCCGCTCGCCTCTCTCGTAGGGCTTCGTGCCACTGATGCGCCGATTGGTCAACGGATCACCTTGCCACAAGCTCGAGCGGCATTGAAATGGCTGGTTGAGTTCGACAAAAATCCCCTGTCTTCTCTTGTGGAAGTTTGCTCCATCGATGTCGGAAACCCTCAAACCCTCCGAGTCACAACGGAACAAGGCAGCGAAATAATTTTCGCCACGCAAAATCTCGAATCTCAACTCCAACGTTGGCAGACGGTTCACGAATGGGGAGCTAAGAATCTCAAGGTGATTGGCTCTCTCGATCTTGCGGTTCAAAACTACGTTCCCCTTCGTTGGCTCGATTCCACACCCACTCTCCCGAGCAAAATAAAACAAAACTCTCCCCTGTTACCGAGGAAAAAACATGTTTGAAATCACTCCAATCGTCGTTGGGCTCGATATTGGCACATCCAAAGTTTGCGCTGTGGTCGGCGAATTTAATGACTCCGGTGGGCTGAATATCGTTGGCGTCGGGCAGGCTAAATCGCGCGGCGTGCGCAAGGGTGAAGTGGTGGATGCAACTCTCGCAGGAGAAGACATTCGCAACGCCATCGTCGAAGCTGAACAGATGGCCGATATCGAAATTCGTAGCGTCTATCTGGGTGTCACCGGAGGTCATATCCGTGGGTTCAACAATCGTGGCTTTCATCCTGTGGTCTCGCATGATCGCGAAATCACCGATGACGACGTTCAAGATGTCATCAAGAACGCTCGAGCCATCAATCTCCCCGCAGAGAACAAGGTTTTACACGTCATTCGTCAGCATTTTCTAGTGGATGGTCAGGATGGGATCGTCAACCCCGTCGGGATGTTAGGTGCCCGCGTTGAAGTCGATGTCCACGTGGTGCATGGTAATTTTAACCGACTACAAAACCCGATTCGCGCCATCAAGAATTTGCAGTTGGAAATTGATGATGTGGTCTTCTGCGGCCTCGCCTCCTCGCTTGCGCTGCTCAACAACCATCAGAAAGAAATGGGCAGCCTCGTCATCGACATCGGCGCAGGCACCACCGAATATGCGGTCTACTCCAATGGCATTATCAAGCACACGGGCGTCATTGCCGTCGGTGGAGATCATCTTTCGAATGACCTTGCTTACGGTCTCAAAGTCCCTCTTGGTCGCGCTGAACAACTGAAAATCGATCATGGATCCGCTCTCGTCGAACCCGAGATCAAGGGCCACACCATCACGCTTACCAACGATGTCGGGATCGCTGAAAAAACAATCAACCTTGAGCACCTTCGCCGTATCATGTCGCTCCGACTCGCCGAAATCTTCCAGCTGATCGCAACTGAACTTGATCAATCTGACCTTCTGAATTATGTGCGCGAAGGGGTCTTCCTCACCGGCGGATGCTCACGCATCGCAGGCATTCAAACACTCGCTAACCAAGTGTTCCACCTGCCAGTCAGCATCGGAAAAACCAATTCGATTAGTGGCCTGAAATCAGCCCTCGACCAACCCGAGTTTGCAACCGCGATCGGCCTCGCTCGCTTTGGTTCCTTCGAGATGCGCAAACGGTCTCAAGAAAAACCAGGGCTCCAAACCACAATCAGCCAAACCTTTAAACAAATCTTCGGCCGCGCCTGATCCACCTTTTCAACCTAGGATTTAACTATGCTCGAAATGAATCCCAACCCTGATACCGGCAAATCCATCCAACCGCTTACGATTAAAATTATTGGCGTGGGCGGTGCGGGCAGCAATGCCGTTGCGGGAATGCTTCGCTCCGATCTGGCTGCCATCCCGGCACTCATCCTGCATACCAATAGCCGCATTCTCAATCTCGATACGGAGGCTCAAAAAATGATCCTCGGTGGCCGACGAACACACGGGCTTGGCACCGGGGGGGACCCCGAAATTGGCCGCGCAGCAGCAGAGGATCAGGAGTCGGCACTCCGTGAATTTTGCCAAGGAGCCGACCTAATCTTTATTGTGGCGGGTTTAGGTGGCGGAACTGGAACCGGGGCGGCTCCCGTTGTTGCCCGTTTGGCAAAGGATTCAGGAGCCCTCGCCCTTGCCGTCGTCGCCCTGCCCTTCGACTTCGAAGGAAGTCGGCGAACCAAGCAGGCTCAAGTCGGTTTGCTCAATCTGAAATCTGCGGCCGATGCCGTGATCTGTCTTCCAAACCAAAAACTTTTTCAAATCCTCGACGAACAAACTCCAGTCAATGAAACATTCGCTGCAAGCAATGACCTAATGACTCAGGGGGTTCGAGGAATCTGGCAGATGCTCACTCGCGACGGGTTGATCAACGTAGATTTCTCCTACCTTCGATCCGTGGTTCATAACCGACATACAGAAAGCATGTTTGCCTCCGCTGAGGCCCGAGGTGAAGCTCGCGTCCGGGAGGTCGTTGAACGTCTGATCGCCAGCCCCCTCCTCGAAGAAGGGCGCGTGCTCGAAGAAGCCAGCGATGTTCTCGTGAGCTTGATTGGTGGCCCCGACCTCACCATTGCTGACGTCAACAAGATCATGGATCAACTCAATCGCCGCGTTACCGAGGGCCAATTGATCCTCGGTGCTGCCATCGATCCAACGTTGGTCGGGTGCATCCGTCTCACAATCGTCGCCTCAAGACCTAGCCCTGATCTCTTGCCGAACCAAATCCCTCACCATTCTCGACTTTCATCAACGCATGCAATCAAGGGCGATATTGAAGCTCCCTTCTTTGACGAACCGATCGTCAGTCACTCGCAATCACGCTTCAAGGGCCCGCCTCCGGCTACGACGCCAGAAAACACAGAACTGCTCCTCCAACAACAGATGGGCCAGTCGGACCGAACCCGAAAGCACGCAGCAAAAAGAATGAAACAAGAAATGTTTAACTTGGAAATCGTTTCCAAAGGACGTTTTGAAAAAAGTGAACCCACCATCCATCACGGTGAAGACCTCGATGTTCCCACTTACATACGCCGAGGCGTGGTTCTCAATTAGTCAGCACATTCGGCCCGTCAAATCTAGCCTCGACCCGTGGATTGTTCCCGCTTGATTTCGTCCACGATGCCCATCAGTCGTTTCCCATATTCCACGAATGTCTCAAACATATGGCCGTCATTTGACTTAACCGACGCATCGTGGAATACGACTGCCACATGCGGTTCGATAGAAATTCCAGCGTCATAACCCCCACCTAAAAGGTCTGAAAGGATCCGGTGAACCTGTCCGTGACCCTCACCCGGCAAGGTATAATCTGCGTCTTTTTTTGCCGGATTCCAAATCGCGTCCTTCACATGAACATGCGCAATATGCGCTTTCACATGAGTGTAGAATTCCCATGGATTCTGGTTCGGCCAGGGCTTAGGTTGACTTCGGTCCGCATTAAAAATTGGGTTCGCCGTATCGAACACGAGTTTTAAACCCGGAACCTCGCTCAACATCTCCAGCGTATATTTCCAACCCATCCCCCCATAGTTCATGCAGTTCTCGTGCGCCGGTTGTAACCCCGCATCAAGGAACATCGCCGTGACTTCACGCAAACGGCGGAACCGCTCCACAGCCCTCTGATCTTCGCCTTCATCCACTGCGAAACTCATGATCCGCACCAATTTGGTCCCCAACCGTTGCATGCGCGGAATTGCCCGACGCGCCTCTTCCAGCGAGGGTTCAAACGGTTCGTTGATCTTCTTTCCCCAGTTAGCAATCGCGGAACCAAAACAGCAAATTTGAATTCCTGCCTCCTCCAACTTGCCAACAACGATGTTGAATGCTGGTTCAGGGATGTCATGCAAGTTGGCTTTGGGATAACCAAGCACCTCGACATTTCGAGCCTCCAAATGATGCCAACCCAAGGTTTGAATGGCTTTAATTTGTGAGTCAATCGTGTTCCCTGCCTCGTCGCCAATTCCTGTGAAATACATAATGGTTAAAGTTAACGAATAAAGGATTGTGCAAAATCAGTCACCATGCTTGGAGCAGCAACCCGTTTTTGATGGGTCGAGTTCGCGATCTTTTCCTCCAAAGCGGCCTCATAAAGAGCTCCATCTAGCGGCAGTGTAACCGTCTGATCCGTCCAAGTCGAGTAAAGTGCCGCGTTGGCAAACTCGACCGATCTTAACCCATCACTACCCGGAGCCAATAGCGCAGCACCATCCAAAATAGCCTCCACAAAGTTCTCCACAACTGCCGCATGCTGATTGCTGGCGTTGTCCGAGGGGATGTCGATATTCCAAACCTCCGGCTTAGCAAACCCACTCGACGCCGCTTTACTAAATGTCCGCATGTCACTTTCGTTTCGCGTGAAACACAGACGGCCATTCTCCAACACCACACGCCCACGGGTGCCTGCAATCTCAAACCGATTCGTCCCCGGTGCCTCACCCGTACTCGTCACAAACAAACCCGTCGCCCCAGAATCAAACTCAAAAAACACCGTCACGTTATCCTCAACTTCAATATCGTGATAACGCCCAAACTGACAGAAACCACGCACCCGCCGTGGCGTTCCGCAGAGCCAATGCATCAGGTCGATCTGATGGGGGCACTGATTCAACAAGGCTCCACCTCCCTCCCCGCGCCAAGTCGCACGCCAACCACCACTGGCATAATACGACTCCGTTCTAAACCAATCCGTAATAATCCAATTCACCCGCACGATCTCACCCAGTTCCCCTGCCTCGATTAGTTTTTTCAACTTCTGATAGCGAGGCTCGGTGCGCAGTTGAAACATCGCTGCGAACACTCCACCAGACCGAGTCGCCGCCGCCATCAACCGCTCTGCATCCGCTTTATGCACCGAAATCGGTTTCTCCACCAACACATGGAGACCGGCTTCAAACGCAGCTATCCCCAACGTAGTGTGGGAATAGTGAGGCGTCGCGATCAACACTGCATCCACAGTTCCGGATGAAATTAATTCCTCGCCTGTCGTGAAATGTCGAACATCAGGATACCGCCCTAACTTCTCCAACGACGAACTCGCAAGTGCCGTCAATGTGCACCGTGCAACCTTGTTTTGCACAAGATAGTCCGCATGAAACTTCCCCATGTTCCCTAACCCGATCACGCCCAGTCGTAGATTTTTCATAATGACTCTTTCGTCGTGGTTAACATCCTACAATTTGAAACGACTCACGCCACTCTGCAAACAGAAACTGGGGTCATTCATGGCCAGATGAACTTAGCCAGTAATGCAGCTAACGGAAGACTGGGTAGGTAATTGGCGATCGGAACCTTTCGCACATCAAGCACTAACATTGAAATACAAAGCACCAACAAGCCACCCGTCGCATTCACTGCACTCATCATCTCAACATTTGCGAGGAACGGCTGGATGGCCTGCGCCCCCAGCGTAATCGATCCCTGATAGGCCAGAACCGGAATGGCAGAGAGTAGCACGCCCCATCCAAAGGTTCGCACAAACGCTAACGACGCCAACCCATCCAGCACCGACTTGAGCACAAGCGTATCAATCTTGCCAGTAAGCCCATCTTGTAACGATCCAAGAATGGCCATGGGGCCCACACAAAAAAGTAAGGTGCAGGTCACAAATCCTTCGCTGATTCGGTTTGGAGAATCGGGCGACGTCGTGCTGGCCTGAAACCGCACCCGAGCCCAACGCCCAAGAAAATTGACCCCCTTTTGCAATCTTAATCCGCGCCCGATCAGATTCCCAAACACCAACGCCAGACCTATCACCACCAACTGTTTTAACCCATGGAGAAACGGACCGTGCATCGCCTGAAAAGTGGTGCTCAAACCTGCGTAAATAATAAACACACCCAAGAGCATCTTGAGGCGTATCTGAGCCTTCGAGGAGAGCTCCTTGCTCACAAGCAAACCAATGGTTCCTCCCACAAGAATTGCCCCCACGTTGACAAACGTTCCAATCATGAACCTACGCTGCCCGAAGCCTCATCCCCCCGTCAAAGCAAACTGAACAACCAAATCGAATAATCTCTCAAAAAGTCGTGAAATGACGATTGCAATCATCCACACACAACCGTACGCTACAAGCACTTGGTGACGGGACGTAGCGTAGCCTGGTAGCGCGCGTGGTTCGGGTCCACGAGGTCGTGAGTTCAATTCTCACCGTCCCGACCATTTTAACCCTTCAGGATATCGTCGATTTCGGTTTGGCGACTTGGTTTGCGAAAAACTACCCGATTCTTTAATCCGATCAAACGCTTCGCTGAAAGTCGAATGCCAAAAGTTCCACGCACCCATCCCTTATCGCGAACATTGCGACCGTAAAAGCGGTTAATCTCGGTCTTAAAAACCCCTGCAGATTTTACGTTCGCAATCTCTCGAATCGCGTCAAAATCCTCACGGAAAAGTTGCGGGTCACGTGCAAACAACCATCGGGCAATCAAACTTGCGTGCCAAGGAACCCCCTTTTGAAACACCAACCGTTCAAAGTCTTCAACCTGACAATGAAAATGATCACAGAAACACTCTCGAAACGTCCCTCGCCATCTCACTACTTTTTTAGCTTTATCCCCCATAGTCACCCGAACCTATCCTTGAATACAATCGAAAAAATCTCTAGTCAATGCTATCTTCCAAAAGAAGTAGGCGGTGACGTGGTGTTAACCCGCCCCCAATCTCATTAAAAAAAGACGCCCTTTCGGGCGTCTTTGATTAAAACTTGAACGAATCCAGACTAAGGAGACGTCCGCCGAACGCGGTAGAATTTGGCTCGGGAATCACCGGGGTTATCTGTGATTTCCGTCGTCGTTGAAATTGCGGTCACCGATTGAATCTCTCTGAACTCACTCAACGTCGAACTGGCTTCCAGAACATAGGAGACACCCTCCTGACTGCTGAATCTAAACCTGATTACGCCATTCTCGTCCTTGTTGACTCCAGACAGAATAATCTCAACGACCGGCATGACCCGCTTGTCGCCATTGAATCGTGCGATGCCGTTGCGGGGTTGGTGATCGACAGTCTTAAACGAACCACCAATCGTCAACCGACTCGTTGC
>WBXJ01000113.1 GCA_008933045.1 Verrucomicrobiota bacterium | reverse complement strand
GAAGATTCAGAAATCCTAACGCTCCCGCTTTTTTTTATTGGCAATCCGTCGGGCGAAAAATTTCCGTCCCTCCTCGACGCACAGACCCACACTGCTAACCCCGCCGATGAGGAAAAAATCTGTCATCGGAATTGGCACGGTATGGAAGATTTTGTTCATCGGGGTAGTGTAGCAGATTACCCACCTTAAACTGCAGATCAATTCGAAATGGATTTCCTTGCCGGTTCCTACTTCCTGCCCCATCGTTCTGAGATGGGTATGCGACGAGAGGCACGAGAGCGTGCGGTGCAGTTTTTGTTCCAATATGATTTGAACCAGTCGGAAGACTTGGAGCAAGCACTCAGCCATTTTTGGAGCTCCCAAAGCCTTGCGGCGATCAATGAGGATAAGGCACCCGCCAGATGGGGGGAGACACCCGAAATGCCCCCTCCTTCAACTCAGGAGGCCACCCTACGCCTGTTCGCAGAGCCACTCATCCGTGGAACGATCGAACACATCAAGGAGGCTGATGAGCTGATTGTGCGATTGGCCAAGAATTGGGATATCCATCGTATGGCGGTAGTGGATCGTAATATTCTACGTTTAGCGATTTATGAAATGCTCCATCGCGACGATATTCCACCGGTGGTAAGCATCAACGAGGCCGTGGACATTGCTAAAAGATTTTCGACCGAGGACAGTGGGAAGTTTGTGAATGGGATCTTGGATCGGGTCAAAGCGGAAGTAATGCGCCCTGCACGCTGAATCGAGCATGAGCAACGATGTATACTGACCTCCATCTCCACACGCATTTCTCTGATGGCACTTACACGCCAGAGTTTTTAACGGCGGAGGCAAAGCGGTTTGGGTTGGTGGCGATCGCTCTGACGGATCATGATACGATCGAGGGATGTGATCGAATGCAGGTTGCCTGTGATAGTGTGGGGATTGAGTTCATCGCTGCGACGGAGTTGACGGCAGAGTTTAATGGCACCGAGATGCATTTACTCGGTTATTTCATCGACACCAAACATCCCCGATTATTGGAGGAGATGGGACGATTTCAGGAGGTGCGTCAGAACCGAATCCGCGAGATGGTCGCACGATTGAGAGGCTTGAATGTCCCGATTACAGAGGAAGCGGTCTTTGCACTGGCCAACTGCAACTCACCTGGACGTCCGCATATTGCCCGCGCCCTAATTGATGCAAAAGTATGTCGCTCTGTGGATGAAGCTTTTGAGCGTTTTCTAAAGAAAAACCGTCCTGCGTGGGTTCCAAAATTTAAAATTTCCGCCACAGACGCAATTGCTTTGATTCATGAAGCTGGCGGTTTGGCCGTATTAGCCCATCCACTATTGATTCGGCGCGATGAGTTGATTCCCGATCTAGTCGAAGCCAAACTCGACGGCTTGGAATGTTACCACACGAGGCACACCCCTTCCATTTCTGAACATTACGAAATGTTAGCTGAGCACTTCAATTTACTCGTCACCGGTGGTTCAGATTGTCATGGGATGAACAAGGGGAAACCGCTGATTGGCAGCATCAAGCTACCCTATGAAAATGTGCGTCGGATGAAGGCTCGCCTTCGCGACAATCACCCTTCGCGGCTTCTTCCAGAGCCTTCGGGCACTTATTAATTTTCCAACTCGAGCGAATTTCCATGGGATTCTTTGATCGTCTGAAGGCGGGTTTGCAGAAAACCCAAAGCAAGCTGGTACATGAAATTAAGCGGATCATCACGTTTTCACCGAAACTTTCGGGTGAAAATATTGAAGAACTAGAGGCCATCCTGCTGGGTGCCGATCTTGGGGTGGCGATGACCCAGCAAATCATGGCTGCTGTAAGGAAGAGCTACGAAACTCAGGGTGGCCAAGGGTTTGATTTTTTTGCCATCGGTCGGCAGGAGATCGAACGAGAATTGGGGAGTGACATCACGCCACTGAAACGGCTACCCGGACAAACAACGGTGATTTCGATTGTGGGTGTCAACGGGACGGGCAAGACGACAACCACGGCGAAATTGGCGCACTGGTTGAAAACCCAGAATCTTTCTTCCGTCTTGGGTGCCTGCGACACGTTTCGAGCTGCCGCTATCGAACAGTTAAAGCTTTGGGGTGCTCGTATCGATGTGCCCGTGATTGCGGGGGCTTACGGGGCAGATCCAGCCTCCATTGCCCATGACGCGGTGAGCGCGGCTGTCGCCAAGAAAGCGGACTACCTACTCATCGACACTGCAGGCCGCCTTCACACGAAAAGCAACTTAATGAAAGAATTGAAAAAGTTGCATCGGGTGATTGGGAAACAATCGGATGGTGCCCCCCATGAAACCTTGCTAATTCTGGATGCAACCACGGGTATGAACGCGTTGATTCAAGCTCGCGAATTCCACAAAGCAGTTCCATTGACAGGCTTGATCGTCACAAAGCTTGATGGCACGAGCAAAGGTGGAATGGTGATCGCCATCCAGCGAGAGTTGGGGTTGCCGATCAAATTCATCGGGGTCGGCGAACAACCCGACGACCTTCAACCGTTCGATCCCAAACAATTCGCAGCGGCACTTTTTCCCTCGGATTAGTCGCACCAAGGTGATGAGCGCGAGCGCGAAATTCCAAGAGATCACGGATAGAAAATTCATGTCTCGGGCATTGACCCTCGCTCGGCGGGCGTCGGGTGACACATCTCCTAACCCTATCGTGGGGGCTGTGCTGGTTCGTGCCGGATCAATTATTGGTGAAGGCTGGCATCATCGGGCTGGATTAGCACACGCCGAAACCGAAGCACTTCAGGATTGCGCTGCAAGAGGGAACAAGCCCAGAGGCGCGACACTTTATGTCACACTGGAACCGTGTTCAACCCATGGTCAAACACCCCCTTGCACACAAGCGATCCTCGAAGCGGGAATCAAAACAGTCGTTGTGGGTGCAATCGATCCTAACCCCAAGCACTCAGGCCACGGCATTGGGTTGCTCGAGTCGGCAGGCGTTCGAATTCGACGCTCCAGCTTGGAAGCAAAAGCCGTGGCATTGAATCCCCCCTTCAATCATTGGATCGTATCGGGTCGCCCCCTCGTCACTGTCAAATCGGCGATGACATTCGATGGAAAGATCGCTACAGCAAGCGGCGAGTCCAAATGGATTACGGGGAAACCGGCGCGACTTGAGGGTATGAAATTGCGCCGAAAGGCCGACGCCATTCTTGTTGGAGTAAATACGATCGTGGGTGATGACCCGAGCTTAACCTATCGCTCTCAGCAGGCTGTGCAACACCGCTTACGGCGATTTGTATTGGATCCATCAGCACGCATCCCATTACGAAGCACTGTGGTGACCGACGATCCGCATGGACTGACAACAATCATCGTGAACCAGTCGGCTCCAGCAGGCCGTGTTTTGGCCCTCAAGAAAAAGGTTGATGTGTGGGTTTGTCCGACAAAAATCAAATTGGATTTAGGTTGGGTGTTAGACAAAATGGGACGAATAAAGATCACTTCACTCTTAGTGGAAGGTGGCGGAGAAACAAATGCCGAGTTTCTGCTCAACGGATATGCACATCAGGTGGAATTCTTCTACGCACCAATGATCCTAGGGGGCAGGGATACCAAGAGATGTGTCGCCGGTCTTGGAGTTCAGTCTATTAAGGAAGCCATACGATTAGCAGACGTTAAGTATCGTTGGGTCGGTGTGGATTTGATGTTGTCGGCAAGGGTTGAGTCTCGCTAGTTTGCATTGATGTTCACTGGTATTGTCGAAGAGACGGGCACCATCGTCAAAATTACAACTTCAGAAAATTCTCTGCGGTTGGAGTTACGGGCGAGGGTGACCGCAGAAAATGCTCGCTTGGGTGATAGCGTGGCTGTTAACGGCTGCTGTCTGACCGTCGTGGCGATCCAAACCGAGGACAGGGGAGCATTACTCAGTTTTGACTTACTCCAGGAAACTTGGGTGAGGACTAGTTTTTCAGAGCTGAAGATCGGAGCCATCGTCAATCTAGAGCGTGCACTCAGAGCGGATGGTCGTTTGCACGGACACTTCGTCACCGGACACATTGATGGGATCGCAGAAGTGTTGGTTTTCGAAAAAAGAGGCACCGACTGGCTCTTAGAAATAGCACCGCTTGAAGAAATCAAACGCTACCTCGTTTCAAAAGGTACGATCGCTATAGACGGGATCAGCCTGACGATTGCAGAAGTTCTCGATGATCGAGTTCGAATCTGGATTATCCCGCACACACACGCGGTCACAGCACTACGCGAACGGAACGTTGGGAGCCACGTTAATATCGAGGCAGATTTGCTCGCGAAATACGTCGCTCAACTCATCGGCTCTCGTTGAGCCAGGCAGGTTACTCAACCAAGGCAATAAAGTTCTGAAGAAGTTGCAGGCCCGCTCGTTGGCTTTTTTCAGGATGGAATTGTGTGGCGAACACATTATCCCGCCAAACTGAGGACGCAAATGCCGTCCCGTAATTTGTCTCCGTGGCAACAATCGAAACATCGGTAGGCTGCGGAAAAAAGCTGTGCACGAAATAAAAGTAGGTTTGATCCGGGATGCCTTTGTAGAGAGGGCAATCCGACTTGAGGAAATGAACCCGATTCCAACCAATCTGCGGGACTTTTAATCCGTGTTGCGCAGGAAACCGAACCACTCTCCCGCCAAAGACTCCGAGACCCACCGCGCAACTATTGAACTCCTCGCTCTTCTCAAACAGGGCCTGATACCCGACACAGATTCCTAGAAACGGTCGACCGGTTTTAATAAACTCCCGCGCTGCAAGAAATAATTCCTGACGATGCATCGAATTCAAACAATCGTCGAACGCCCCAACCCCAGGCAACACCACAGCTTGAGCTGAGCTGAGTTCCTCTGGTCGCGTCACCAAACGCACATCCGCCCCGACATGGGTCAATGCCTTAAATACACTCCGTAAATTCCCAGCACCATAATCAAGCAACGCAATCACACGCAAACACTAGCCATTCCCCCAAACCCTAGCAACCCCGCTAGCTCTGTGAAAACTCAGGAATTCCCCTTGTTTTCGAATTGGAGTAGGGTGGGTGCATGGAAACTTTAGAAATCAAAATTGCCCACCTTGAATATCTTTGCGACCAACTGAACATGGTGATTATTGATCAAGGAAAGCGTCTCGCTCGGTTGGAAAATGAGCTAAGAGGTATCACCAGCTCCGTTCAAGAGATCGAGATGGAACGGGTGCGGAACACAAACGTAAAACCGCCCCATTACCAATAACGAGGTTTCAGCGGTGATGAGAAAAGAGGCGATGACGATTGCGAAAGAGGTAAACGACGATCACAAGGTTGATGATTAGGATGGAAAAAATGCTCCAAGTGAATCCCAACATCAATTCATAAACCTCGATGGGAATAAAGAACGCGGACTCAGCAATTGCTAACCACGCACCCCAACTCGATCGCAGCCAAAGTCCACACACCTCAAGAAATGAGAACAGTCCGTAAATCAAAATGGTTGGAACGATCCAAGGCTTGAGGGGAAGGCTGATAGTGTCGAGCCAATTTCCCATGGGGCCAAAAAAACCAGCTTCGGAATCTAAACGAATCAAGCGGAGCAAAGAGTCGTACCCGACACCTAAGTTTTTTCCCTTCAGATGATACAGACCAAAAGCAATCAAGAGCAGGGTCAGTCCCTTGAGTATTTTAAACCCAATAATGACAGAGAGTGTGGCAGCACCCTTTCTTGGAAGCGACAGTTTCTCGGGTACGCTCGAGGTAGAAAGGCGGTTTAGTAATTCGTTCAAGTGTATAGAGTTCTCGTCACCACTCCCGTCCGGAACGGGATACATCAACGAATTTTTGAGAGCAGGAACGGCAGGAGATCGTTGATCGCAATGCGATGCTGCTGCATGGTATCTCGATCTCGTAAGGTGACCGTGTCTTTGAGCTCAGGTTTTTCTCCAAGCGTATCAAAGTCAATCGTGACGCCAAAGGGTGTCCCCGCTTCATCTTGACGGCGGTATCGCCGACCGATAGCTCCCGCTTCATCATAAAATACAGACATCTCTGCACGCAACAGATCGCGCACCTCCTGCGCCTTTTTGACTAACTCAGGCTTATTCTTCAGCAACGGAAAGATGCCGACTTTGATAGGGGCGATGCGTGGGTGAAGTTTCATGACGACGCGGGTTTCTTTCACGCCTTTGTCATCGATGACTTCCTCCTCAGTGTAGGCATTGCAAATCAGAGCGAGCAGCAATCGATCCACGCCCGCGCTGGGTTCAATAACATGGGGGACGAAACGCGATTTTGTTTCCTCATCAAAATACTCCATGGATTTGCCGCTGAATTTTTGATGCTGAGTCAAATCGTAATCGCCACGCGCCGCAATGCCTTCGAGTTCCTGAGTTCCAAAAGGAAATTTGTATAGAATATCGACGGTTGCCTTCGCGTAGTGAGCGAGTTCCTCTTTTTTCTGCCAGTGAAAATCGAGCACATCGCGGCTTAAACCGATGCTCTCGTACCATTGAACTCGCTGTTCAACCCAATATTTGTGCCACTGTTCCCAACCCCATGCTGGCTCCGTTCCCGGTTCACCGGCTAAAGTGGACTTGGCGGCCGCGTCGTCTGGTTTGATAAAAAACTCGAGTTCCATTTGCTCGAACTCGCGAGAGCGGAACGTAAAATTGCGTGGGTTGATTTCGTTGCGAAACGCTTTCCCAATCTGACAAATACCGAATGGAAGTTTTTGGCGTGCAACATCGAGAACGTTTTTAAATTGCACGAAGATCGCCTGCGCTGTCTCAGGTCGAAGGTAAGCCACGTTATCCTCGCTTTCTACGGGACCGACGTAGGTTTTGAACATCAAGTTGAACGGACGTGGATCGGTCAGCAGACTTCCATTTTCAGGGTTGTAACGAACTGTTCCTTCCACCACTTCGATGCGTTCACCGATTAATGCGGGGTTCGGGAGACCCCGTCCTGAGTAAAACTGGCGAGCAATCTTTCGGGCGTATTCGGGATGTTTACCCGTCTCGATCAGCACCGAGTAGCTCTCGTCTGATGTTTTTCCAGCATCAGTATCCTGCGCACCAGTGTAATGATGAATACTTCCGTTCTGTGGCTCAATTTGATCGGCGCGAAAACGTTTCTTGGTCAATAGGCAATCCACCATCGGATCGCTGAACGTGGATGTATGACCACTTGCCTCCCAAATTTTTGGATGCATGATGATCGTGGCCTCCAGCCCCACAACATCCTCACGCTTCTGCGTCATGCTGCGCCACCAATAATCCTTCACGTTGCGTTTCAGTTCCGCGCCCAAGGGACCGTAATCCCAAAATCCGTTAATACCTCCGTAGATCTCGGAGGATTGAAAAACAAACCCGCGTCTTTTGCAGAGGGAGACAATTTTCTCCATCCGTTCGTTAGCTTTTGGCTCGGCCATATAATTGAATGCGCAGTGTTCGCTGGAGTGCTTCTATTTGTCAAGAAAGCCAAGCTGGTTTTCGGTAGTAAAAACCATTCTGACTACTTTGTCTCAAAAAAAAGTGAGGTTGGCAGAGCTGCCAACCTCACTGACGGGATTCCTTGTGACTACTATTAGTTAGTCAACTGGTAACGGAGGACAACCTTCCCTTGCGGAGTTGTTTGGGTGCTCTTCAAGGTGATTGTGCCGGGAGCATTCGACAGACGTAAGCGGATGAACTTCACGTCTGCGTCTGCAGCTAGTGTGACAGTTCCAGCAGCTGAATCGACGATGGCTGCCGAATCTTGAGTATAAGGGCCAGCGACATTCGAGGAGGTGAATGCCTCCACTTGCGCAGGTAAGCCCGCGATGGAACGGTAGGCTTTGATCGAGTTCGCGACAAACTCGTCGTTGACTAGGACGCGCTCACCGCTCACACGGTCTTCAGAATAGAGTTCGAAATGAGCGGATCCTCCAGCCTCATACCAGACCATTCGAACAGGGTAGAGACCGCTTTGATTGACAACGAACTCAAAGCGTTCGTCGGCTGGACCTCCATTATGGAAGGCAAGAGGGAGTGTTGTGTTATCGGTTAAGCTCGTGCCAACGGTGAATTTGTATCCGTCGTCACTTCGTACGCCTAAGCGGTGAACTCCCACAGGGAAGTAAAGGTAGGCGGACATCTCGACTGCAAAGTTGTCACCACCGTTCACGTCGGGATCCAGCCCTGGCACCATCAAATCCCGTGCGAAGTTTCCTTGATCGGTTTCAGTTCTATCACTGAAATTAAGGACATCCGCAGTGAATTCATTGGAGACAAAAACAGGGATGCTGGAGTTTGCAGCGAGTTGTGCATCTGCTCTTTGCAGCGAGTTTTCGAGTCCCGATCCTAGCGGAGCCTGAACCAGACGGGCGTTGAATCCGGGTTGTGCTCCTGTGCCCGCGACTCGTTTGCTCTCACTCAAGACTTGGTAGTTGAGAGTGAAACTCCAGGAGCTGGTTTGGGCGACATTCAAGCTATCCTGATACACCAAGCTTACCGTGACCGGGGCGGCCGTCGGTGTATTGATGGGGAGGTTGTAGGAAACCATCGTCGATGATTGGGAGTGTTTTACGGTGGCTGTGACCGCGTTGCCGTTGACACTCAGGACAACCGAGCCTGCTTTCACCGTTGTATCTCGATTCAAGATGAGAGCCGAAATCAAGGGGCCCACGGTGGTAACAACCGAACCGGCGAGAGGACTGACGCTTTCGACAGTTGGGCGTTCTAAGCCGGGGTCGGCAACGGGGATGAAGATCAGGTAGTTTTGGTAGATGGCACCGTCACCGGGCTCCGAGGAGGCTTGGCGCAATCGCAATGTTGTGGTACCCGCCAAACGGAGGATCACCTTATTTTGACCAAGCGCGTCGGTGAGTGGGATGTTGCGGAACTGATAGCCGCTCGTGCTGGCACTAAATGATCCCAGCTTTTTGACTGTTTGCTCGAACTGTGTGGGGGCACTCGTCACAAGCTCCAGATCGGCCTGAACTTGAGGGATGTTTACGACAGATTCGCGCAAGTAAACTTGGTAGCTGCCTGCTGCGAATGTGCGAGTGTAGTTCAACCATTCATTAGCGACGATATCTCCGACATCATAATCATAAACGGTGGCTGCGCTACCACCAGCGGCAACATACTTCGCACGAGGGACATCCAGAGAATGTTGCATTCTGACGTGATCATCCGGACGATAGAGGACGTCTCGGAAGTCGCCACGAGTGTCGGAGTAGTCAACGTCGAGCGTGCCGATCTGATTCGGGTAAGACCCGGTCGCAGGGCCGGTATTCTCGGCAATTGGTGATGGATTATCAAAGAATTGGCCGTAGGCAAAATTGAAATCCTCAACTTCAACCACGAGGCTTGACTCATCAAAGGTATCGAAATACGTCGTCACAGAGGTGTTGGCGTTCTCACTGTCGGTCACTTTAGCGACAGCGATGTAACTGGTGTTACGAACCAACCCTCCCAGAGTCGCCGTACGTGTGCCACCAGTACCTGTGACGGTCAACCCGTTGGCGGTGGTGTAGGTCGTGCCATTCAGCACAACAGATATTTTGTCGTTAACCAGGGTTTGATCATCGGAAATCTTGAAGGAGATCAAGCTGGCAGCGGGCAAAAAG
>WBXJ01000112.1 GCA_008933045.1 Verrucomicrobiota bacterium | reverse complement strand
GGAGAAATTCGGCTACGCGCAGGCTGTTGTCTGGGCTCTCGCTGCCGGTCATGGGTAGGAGCCGAATTTGGATGCGTTGTGGGAGTGCTTGAAATTGAGCAACCAGATCCAACCAAGCGGGGTCGGTTGGGCGCCAATTTGATTTTTGAAAATCGGAAGCGAGCCAAATCTCAGCAGCACCAGCTTTGTTTTCAACTAACCAACGCAAGGCAGCACGAAAAAGGCCGGGAATGTCTGCCGCTGTGTCCGTGGGTTGAACCGTGGAGAGGGTCGGTAGGGTTTTGAGGCTAGAGATTTCTTGAGGCTGACGAGTTGCGCTATCGATCACCACCAAATGGCTGGATTCAGAAAATGGCCTCGCGGCGTCAACCAGCAAGCGCAGAGATTCCTCGCGGCGAGAGGTCGCGCTGTTGGCGGATGTGAACTCCATGCTCGCAGATCGATCGACAAGAATCAGTATGACGTCAGGTGCGGGGCGTAGTGCCCATCCCAGCCAACCACCGGCAAGTGGGCGAGCTAGGAAAAGAATCAGCATCATGACCGCGAGCACGCGCAAGGCTAGGATCAGGAACTGACGGAGCCGAGCATGGCTGACGGAACTGCGGGTTGCCGCAATCAAAAATTGCATCGCGCCCCACGGTTGGGGTCGGTGCCTGAGCCGATTGATCAGGTGGATCAAAACGGGCACCAAAAGAAGGGGCAGACCCCACAAAATAAATGGCTGGAGAAACGTCACGGCTGATCAGGCAAAGTTGGCGAATTGCGCTCTTTCAATCAAAAAGCTGGCCAGAGTGGGTTCCAAGGATTCATCGGTCAACACACTCCGGTGGTCTACTCTAATTTCACGGGATCGGTCGCGGAGTTGGCGCAGAAAATCATTGAATTGGCGCAGGTATTCATCCCGGATCATGGCGGGTTCTGAAACGACGCCGAAGTTGCTTTCCATGTCCTGAAACCGTACCGGGCGATCGAATTTAAAATCAACTTCGGCTCGGTCAAGGAGCTGGAAAAGGACGACATCGTGTTTCTTGAACCGGAGGTGCTGCAGGGCGGAGAGCAACGGTTCTAGTTCTGTAAAGAAATCAGAAATAATCACTACCATGGCACGAGGGCGGATCCGTTCAGCCAGTTCGTGGAGCGCGGCGGGAAGCCCTGTTTCACCCTTAGGCTCAGTCTGGTCAAGTGCCTCCAGGATTGATTGCAGATGGCTCGGGGTGCGACGCGGGGGCACGTCAGCAACGGCCTTGCTATTGACAGCCAGCAAACCAGCGGCATCCCCTTGGTGAATTAAAAGGTAAGCCAACATCGCAGCGAGACGGCGGGCGATATCGATTTTTCGTACCTCAGGTTGGGAGCCGTAAGCCATGGATCCGCTGGCATCCACGACGAAATAGCACCGTAGATTGGTTTCGGCCTCGAATTCTTTGAGGTAAAATCGGTCAGTCCGAGCGAAGACACGCCAATCCAGCCGACGAATGTCGTCGCCGGGTGCGTAGTTTCGATATTCCGCGAATTCGACACTGGACCCTCGGTGCGGACTTTTATGCAGTCCGGAAATACTGCCTTCCATGGGCAAGCGAGTCACAAAAACCTGCGCCATCAATCGGGCGAGTAGGGAAGGGTCGAGGTATTTTGTGCTCAACGACTCAGCCACGGTCGGCCTCTCCCCGAACTTCTTCCAACAGGTGATGGATGATTTTGGTGCTGGTCATCCCTTCGGCTTGCGCCTGAAAGTTGGTGAGAATTCGGTGAGTCAACACTGGCTCAGCGACCGCCTCGAGATCTTCCATTCGCACGAGATAGCTCCCCTGTAGAACGGCTCGGGCCTTTGCGCCTCGGATGAGGTATTGAACCGCCCGTGGGCCTGCACCCCAAGTCACCCACTTCTTTACGGACGGAGATGCATCGGGAGAATTGGGTCGCGACCGGCGCACGAGCTCCACCGCTAAATCGTAAATATGATCTGGAACAGGGACACGTTGCACAACTTCCTGAAAGCGCAAAATTTCTTCCCCTGACATCAATTTAGAAAGTGTTTTGGCAGCTGCGCCTGTGGTCTCCCGAGCAATGCGACGTTCCTCTTCCAATGTCGGATAGTTCACATGGATGAAAAACATGAAACGATCGAGCTGAGCTTCGGGCAGCGAGTAAGTGCCTTCCTGTTCGATCGGGTTCTGTGTTGCTAATACAAAAAATGGAGCCGGCAAGTGAAAGACCCGTCCAGCGACCGTTACGCGGTGCTCCTGCATGGCTTCCAAAAGTGCCGCTTGTGTTTTCGGTGGGGTACGGTTGATTTCGTCAGCCAGAATGATATTCGCAAAAACGGGGCCCTTCACAAAAACGAAAGCGCGACGACCGGGTTGATCGGTTTCTTGTAGAATATCCGTCCCCGTGATGTCGGAGGGCATTAAATCCGGTGTGAATTGAATGCGATTGAAATCCAATGACATCACCTGCGAGAGCGAATTGATGATGGTGGTTTTAGCGAGTCCAGGAACACCCATCAACAAGGCATGACCACGGGCCAGAATGCAAATAAGCAGACGTTCGATGACTTCAGATTGGCCGATGATCGTCTTACCGATTTCGAGCCGCAAAGAGTGATACAAAACCCTCAAATCGTTAATGGAAGCAACATCTCCGGCGGTCGGTTGGAGAGCAGGCTCAGGGCTTTTTTTGATCTCGGAACGTTCAGTCATAGTGCTATAATCGGTCGGAACTTACGCTGCCGAGGCAATTAGGGCAACGTCTTGCTGCATAATTTCTGGGGCCGAACTTGTCGGCTACTTCGGATGATCGCTATTTCAGAAATGCATCACGCGCTCAATAAAGTTGTCAACGATCCACAAGGTCGTATCGTGAACTTGTTAAACGAATTGTTTATGATCACGATCCGATTGTTTTTCGTCCGCAATTTAGTTCTCCTTTTGGTGTTCTTCGACATTTCCGTTCAGGGACAATCTACGGTACGACTGAACGAAATTCTGGCCAACCCCTTAGCCTCGCTCAACCCCTCGGGAAAAGCTACCGATTGGGTGGAGCTCTACAATTCTGGAAGCAATGAGGTTAATCTAGGGGGGTTGAGCCTGACGGATGATCCACTCAAACCTCGAAAATGGGTTTTTCCGATCGGGGTCAAAATCGGGAGCCGCAGCTTTTTACAGGTCGTTTTGACAGGGGATGAACCAGCGAGCATCGTGGCGCAAACGGTTTTGAACGCAGGCTTCGGGCTCAAATTGTCGGGTTCAAAACTTTCGCTCTTGTCGGCGGATGTGGTGCCGTTGGTCTTAGATTCTGTAGATTTTGGATTACAGGTGCCGGACTTATCCATTGGTCGTATCCCCGATGCGACAGGGCCTTGGGGGTTGAACAAACCGACGCCGAAATCCGCCAACCAAGCGCAAACACTCAGCGCAACCAGCGGACTTCGCGTCAATGAATGGATGGCAAACCCATCCTCGGGTGACGATTGGTTTGAGCTGTACAACTCAGGCTCCTCACCCGTTGCGTTGGAAGGGCTTTGCCTGACGGATGATTTGACCAAGAAATCGCTCTTTTCGATTCACCCTCTCTCCTTTATCGGAGTTGGGGCCGATGCGTATTTTCGTTTTTGGGCTTCTGGAAAAACAAATAGCGGACATGAACATGTCAGTTTTTCACTCAAGGCCGGCGGTGAAGCTCTGGGTGTATTTTCCGCAACCGGTGTCCAGATTGATGCGGTGACGTTTGCAACCCAAGGCTTGGATGTTTCCCAAGGCCGACTCCCGGATGGATCTCCCACAATCGTGACCTTTTCGCAAGTGCCCTCGCCAGCAGCATCCAATTTTGAAGGAGTCACTGGACTCATCGTTAACGAACTGCTCAGCCATACCGATCCCCCGCTGGAGGATGCGGTCGAATTTATGAACACGAGCGATCAACCCATCAACATTGGTGGATGGTTCTTGAGCAATAAAAGCTACGATCTCAAGAAGTGGATGGTGCCCCTGAACACAAGGATCCTCCCTCATGGTTTTAAGGTGTTTTATGAGAACGATTTCAATGCTAATAACCCACTTGTACCCTTCACTTTCAATTCGGCCCACGGGGATGAGGTTTACCTCTCACAAGCCGATGCCACAGGGAAGCTAACAGGTTATCGGATCGGTGAGGTGTTTGAAGCTTCTCAAAATGGGGTTTCGTTCGGTCGTTATGCGACCAGCGTTTCTGGGGACTATAAATTTGTAGCGATGAGCAGTCGGAGTTTTGGCGAGGACGACCCTTTGACCATAGCCGAATTTCGCAGAGGAACAGGTCTCACAAATCCACCTCCACGCGTGGGGCCAATCGTGTTCAACGAAGTGTTTTTTCACCCTCCCGCCATCGGGACAAACGACAACCTCGCTGATGAATTTATTGAGCTGTTCAATTTGACCTCTGAATTCGTGCCGTTGTTCGACCCAAATAATCTAAATAATCGCTGGAAGCTACAGAATGGAATCGATTTTACTTTTCCTCAGGGAATCATTTTGTCTCCGTTCAGTTATCTCCTCGTGGTGTCATTTGATCCCGTTTTTGATCTGAATGCGGCGGCGGTTTTTCGAGCTAAATTGAAGGTTCCCGCTGGGGTAGAACTTTACGGACCCTTTGTCGGGAAACTTTCGAACAACGGGTCGAGCATCGAGCTTTACAAACCTGATCCCCCTCAGAAACCACCGCATCCCGATGCTGGGTTCGTACCCTACATCCGCGTGGATAAGATCAATTTCTCCGATCTCGCACCGTGGCCATCGGATGCCAACGGCACAGGGCGATCCATCCAGAGGAAGAACTCTGCGCGTTACGGCAATGATCCGATTAACTGGCAGTCCTCGTTGCCCACAGCCGGAGTTGGGAACTCTCCCGAAGTCGCCGATCGAGACGGGGATGGGATGCCGGACCTCTGGGAAAACGCCAATGGTTTTAATTTGGCTGATGCCACTGACGGGGCCAAGGATGCGGATGGTGATCGTTTCACCAACCTACAAGAGTTTATCGCGGGGACGAATCCTCGTGATGCCTCAAGCCGGTTTCGAATTCTTTCAGTCCAACCACCGGTCGGAATTACCCAACCGCTACGGTTGACCTTTAGTAGCGTGAGTGGCAAATCCTACACCGTTCAGTATCGCGCAGGATTAGGCTCAGCGGTCTGGCAAAAGCTGGTCGGTGTTGATGCCACCGCATCCACCACCACCGTGGAAGATTTAAAATCTGTGGATAAGGTGGATCGTTATTACCGTGTTGTCACGCCGCCCGTCGATTGATCACTCATCCGAAGGCATGAAACCTGTCACCACACCCCGTCAGGACATGCCCCCCAAGCTTCGTCTCGACTCTGCCTTAAGTTCGGGAGAGTTGATAGAATTGGCCTACGCCAAATATCGACTCGAAAACCAATCGTTCGCCGCACGGGTTACCGAGTTATTAGGGACACCGATCGAGGCGGGCTTCCGATTGTTGCCATTGGGTTGGGCTGCGACCATCAACAGGATTGCCCAGCAGTCGCTCCTCCGCGCACTCAGGGTTGCTACGGGTTCGATGCAAACCGCGCCACAGCCAGCGTCTCGGCTCAAACATAAATTCTTAGTCGCTGCTTCCGGTGGTGTGGGCGGCGCGTTCGGTCTTGCTGGATTGCCCTTTGAACTTCCTCTCTCCACAACTCTGATGCTCCGATCCATTGCGGATATCGCTCGGAGTGAGGGGGCCGACGTCTCGCAACCTGAAATCCGCCTTCAGTGCCTCGAGGTTTTCGCCTTCGGCACCAAGCGCGAAGGGTTAGACTCTGGCCAGAGCACTTATTGGGCCGTAAGGTTAAGTCTCTCCCAGATGATTCGAGATGCTGCATTGGTGATGACCCAACGTGAACTCGGCAAGAATATCGCAGCACCCGTGACAAAGCTGCTAACAAAGATTGGGAGTCGATTCGGGGTGCTGGTTTCGGAGGAAGTCGCTGCCAAATCTGTCCCCATTGTGGGGGCAATCAGCGGAGCCATCATCAATCTACTTTTTATCGATCACTTTCAAACGTTAGCCAGAGGTCATTTTGTGGTGCGCCGATTAGAACGCAAGCATGGCACAGATGCTGTACGCGACGCATACAGATGGGTCGAGGCACGTCCTCCTAACGAATGAAGCCCCGAGTTTTTGAAACCAGCCCGTTCATCCGATCTCCATTGCGAACCCTCCATCTTTAATTCATGATCCAGAAATGATCGATTCCACAGAAGGTGGTGCTGTGCCTGAGCAACGTAAAACCCGCCGTCGGGCACGGAATAGTGACACCGCTAACCTACCTGCTCCGGGGAAAATCGATCGACTCCCCCCTCACTCCATCGAGGCCGAGCAGGGAGTGCTGGGCTGTATCCTCTTGGAGCCCACGGAATCCTTGGCGGTGTGTATCGAAAAGTTTAAGCGTGGAGCCGAGGTTTTTTACGACCTCCGGCATCAACAACTTTACGAAACCATGGTCGAGATGTACGATCAAAAAGAACCGATCGAAGCATTACTCCTTCAGCAACGACTGCGGGATAAATCGATGCTGGAAAGTTTGGGAGGTTGGAATTATCTCTCCGGGTTGATGGATGCGGTTCCTTCCGCCGCCAACCTAGAGTATTACCTCAATATTGTTCGCGAGAAATTTATTCTCCGGCGCATGATCCAGACGTGCAGTTCTGTGGTCTCGCGCGTATACGAACCCGGCGCCGAGGTCGATGGTCTGCTTGATGAAGCCGAGCGTGACGTGCTGGCCATCGCTCAGGATCGAATTCAAGGAACGGATCGGTCGATGAAGGATTTGGTCCGTCAGGCCATTACCACTATCGAGGACTATCACCAGCGGCAGGGAGCTTGCACTGGACTATCCTCTGGTTTTGCCGATTTGGACAAGATGACAAGTGGCTTCCACGGAGGCGAAATGATTGTTATCGCCGCTCGGCCGAGTATGGGAAAAACCTCGCTCGCCATGAATATTGCGGAACATGTCGCTGTGGATCTTAAAATCCCTGTGGGGGTTTTCAGCCTCGAAATGACTTCCGAGTCCTTGGTTCTGCGTATGCTCTGCTCCCGAGCCAAGGTCAACCTCCGCAGTATTCGTGATGGTTTTTTGGCAGAACGCGATTTCCCCAAACTCACATCAGCAGCCGGCAGGCTCGCGAATTCTCCGCTTTTTATCGACGATACAGCAGGTCTCTCTATACTTCAGCTACGAGCCAAGGCTCGTCGTATGCACCAACAGCACGGAGTTAAATTATTTGTGATTGACTACTTGCAGTTGGTGAATTGTAGTTCCACACGAGTAGAGAATCGCCAGCAGGAAATTGCTCAAATATCGAGTGGCGTGAAGGCTTTAGCCAAGGAGTTGAATGTTCCGGTGATTGTTTTGAGCCAGCTCAACCGTGAGTTGGAGAAAGACAAAAATCGAAAACCTCGTCTCTCTGATTTACGTGAATCGGGATCAATCGAACAGGATGCAGACTTGGTCGGGTTGCTCTATAAAGCCGACACCAAGGAGGAGGATGAGGAGGGCGGGGGAGCGGCTTCCTACGCGAACTATGATGTGGTGCCTGTGAATTTGTTAATCGCGAAACAGCGCAACGGACCGACCGGGGATGTGCATCTCACCTTCCTTAAGAGCTTTACGCGGTTTGAAAATGCCTCAAAGATTGACGACGATGTGGCCCGAGCTGCGGGTGTCTAATACTGAAATGAAACTCTTGTTCCGCCGTTGGACGGTATTTGTCTTAATTTTGTGTAGTCTCGCGACCCCTGCTTGGGGGCAAAGCTTGACGGGTCCGAGCGTTGATAAAATCGAGATCCGCCACATCGGGCCTCCTGCCGCGAGCGACGCGATGATCCGCGCCAACGTGCGAGTTAAAGAAGGCGATATCTATACCAAAACGGGCGTTGACGATGACGTCCGAAGCCTTTTTTCTACAGGGTTTTTCTACAACGTCAGGGTAGCAACCGAGGCTGCGGATAAGGGGATCAAGATCATTTATGTGGTGCAGGGAAAACCCACCGTTTCCGAGATTCGAATCGAAGGAAACAACAAATTTAGCCGCAAAAAAATCCTCAAGAAAGTAACCTTTAAACCGGGCGATCCTCTGGATGAACGCAAGTTGTTCGCTGACGCTCAGGAAATCACTAAACTTTATCAAAAAGCGGGGTATCAGAAGACGACCGTTAAAGCCACGCCGAACATCGAGGAAGCTGCCGGTCGAGGCTCCGTGACTTTTGAGGTAAAAGAAGCTCCTAAGGTAAAAATCGAAAATGTCGAATTCGTCGGAGCCGAAGCGTTCACCCAGCGGAAGTTGCGTAAACAAATCAAAACTCGACGGTTATGGATGTTTTCATGGTTGACCGGAACTGGAGTTCTCAAGGATGAACAATTCGATGAAGATAAGGAGAAGTTAGCCGAGTTTTATCACGAGGCTGGGTATATCGACTTTGAGATCAAAGACACCAAGTTTGACAACGTCAGCGATAAACGGATGCGGATCCAATTCGATGTCAACGAGGGGGCCCAATACAAGGTGGGTAGCGTCGAAATCAAGGGCAACACAGAATTCAAGACCGAACAAATCATGGCCGGCATTGTCTCCGAGGGGAGACGCGTTCGGCCGAAGATGGTTCCAGGGCAGATTTTTACACCCAAAGGTCTGACGGCAGATGTCGATGCTATTCGTGACTATTACGGATCGCTTGGTTACATCGATACGTGGGTCAAAACCACTAAGTATCCGAATACCGAGCGCGGAACCATGGATTTGATTTATCAAATCATGGATGAAGAGAAGGGGAGATCTTATGTGGAAAAGATCGAGATCAAAGGGAATATCAAAACGCGCGACACAGTTCTACGGCGCGAATTGGCGATCACACCCGGTGAACCGTTTGACATGGTTAGGGTCAAGGTGACCAAAGCTCGCCTAGAACAGATGGGCTACTTTGATAAGGTCGAAACCGAAACCGATGCGACCGATGTACCCAATCGGAAGAATTTGATCATCGATGTCGAGGAAGGAAGCACAGGTCACGTCGAGTTGGGGGCAGGGTTTAGTTCCATCGATTCTTTATTCGGTTTCGTGGGTTACCGCGAAGGAAACTTCGACCTCTTCCATCCTCCGTATTTTCGAGGTGGAGGTCAAAAATTGCGCGTCGGTGTGACGGTGGGTCTGCGTCGTAAAGATTACCAAATCTCTTTTGTGGAGCCCTGGTTTTTAGGGCGACGCCTCGCCTTGGGGGTTGATCTCTACCATAGCGAAATAAACTACTACAGTGACCTTTATGACTTCCGTCAAACGGGAGCCAAACTCAGTCTGACCAAGCAACTGCCCTACAATATGGTGGGGTCGGTGAATTACACGATCGAAAATATCGGATTAAGCATTAACGGTGCCCCGGAAAGATTGCCACTATCGATCCAGAATGAAGCAAAGTTTGGTGACCAACTGATCTCCAAGGTTGGTGCTTCCTTGGCTTATGACACGCGCAATAGCTCGCAGTTGCCAAACCGCGGTCAACGCTCTGAAATCCTTCCCGAATTTGCGGGTGGCCCCCTTGGTGGTGACGCTGGGTTCTATCGGTTAGAGGCACGATCCGCTTGGTATTTCCCAGGGTTTGCCACAG
>WBXJ01000111.1 GCA_008933045.1 Verrucomicrobiota bacterium | reverse complement strand
GCGATGAAGGGTTGCAACTCTTCCATGAGTTTTGCAAACCCTTCAAGGGTCAACTGTTGGGCCCCATCGCTGAGTGCCTCTGCTGGGTTCGGGTGAACCTCGATCAAAAGCGCATCGGCCCCCATCGCGATCGCACCTTTGCACATAGCCGCAACAAGATCCGCCCGGCCAGCGCCTTGGCTCGGATCAATCACGATCGGGCAATGGGATTCCTTCTTGATGATAGGAATTGTGGAAAGATCGAGCGTGTTCCGCGTATAGGTCTCGAAGGTGCGAATGCCACGTTCGCAAAACATTAGATTCGGGTTTTCATTCGCGAGGATATACTCGCCGGCAAGGAGCCATTCTTCAATCTTCATGGAGAGGCCGCGCTTCAACAACACCGGTTTTCCGGTTTTTGCGGCTGCAATGAGTAGTTGAAAATTTTGGGCGTTGCGTGCACCAATTTGAAGAATATCCGAGTACTCTGCAACCATCTCAGCCTGTTGTTCGGACAACAACTCGGTGATGATCCCGAGACCAGTCTCTTTGCGGGCTTTGGCCAGCAGCTTCAAACCTTTTTCGCCAAGCCCTTGGAACTCGTACGGGGAGGTGCGTGGTTTAAAAGCACCGCCGCGCAGGATTGTGGCACCCGCCTTTTTGACCGCATGCGCAGTCGCCATCAACTGCTTCTCGCTCTCAACTGAGCAGGGACCAGCCATGATCTGGACTTTTTTGCCACCGATGAGGTGACCTTGCACATTGATTTGAGAGTTGCTTCGGTGAGCCTCGCGGCTGACGAGCTTGTAACGTTTTTGAACCGGCATGACGCTTTCGACTTGGCTAAAGGTTGTGAGTGTTTCCAAGGTATGATTCTTGCGCTCATCGCCAATGGCGCCGACGACAGTCCGTTCGACACCCCGCATGACATGCGGTTTGTAGCCCAATTTTTTGATCTCTTTTAAAACAGCGGCCTCGTCTTTTTTTGAGATGTTTGGTTTTAGGACAACTATCATAGGATTAGTGCGGTGCTCGTGCTGTTGGTTGCATAAAAAAACCGCAGGCGAGACAACCTGCGGTTCGGGTTAAAATTTTGTTTTAGAAAAGCCCGAGACGCAGAGGGGTGAGATTCCAGTAATCCTCCCCACCGAAACGGCGACTAAATCGAGCTCCAAGGTTCATCTATATCCAGCGTATCAAAGCGATTCCGTGCGTCAATTCCTCATTTTATTACTCACGGGCAGTCAA
This sequence comes from Verrucomicrobiota bacterium, assembly GCA_008933045.1. GTDB lineage: Bacteria > Verrucomicrobiota > Verrucomicrobiia > Limisphaerales > SXQI01 > SXQI01. Next base: position 8,501 of record WBXJ01000111.1, on the reverse strand, counting down.
AATCTAGCGGGAAATCCCACGCTCGCTCGATTTAACGAAGTTGATGAAATATAGAACCTCTGGAAGCAGGGAAACGTCCGCTTCGATCTTGGTTAGGGCGTTGCTGACACTTAACTGTTCCCGAAACATGATGCGATGGGCCTGCTTCAACGCGGCAATGGTTTCGTCGCTAAAGCCGTTACGTTCCAGTCCGATTTTGTTGATCATTCGGATTTCGATGGGGTTTCCGTCAGCGAGCATGAACGGGGGGATATCTTGAACGACCTTGGAACAGCCGCCGATCATCGAAAACCTGCCCAATCTACAAAATTGGTGAACTCCTACGAGGCCTCCAATGATGCAATTGTCCTCGACAGAAACATGGCCCGCCAGTGTGGCTACGTTGGACATGATAACATAGTTACCGATCACAACATTGTGTGCGACGTGGCTATAGGCAAGGATCTGATTGTGATCACCTACACGGGTCGACTCACCATCGCTTGTGGCGCTATTGATGGTGACTGATTCTCGGAAGGTATTGTGGCTGCCAATGATGGTGCGGGTGATGCCACCTTTCCATTTCAGATCTTGAGTTTTGAGACCGATGCTGGTGAAGGGAAAAATCTCATTATCATCGCCGATCTCGGTATGACCATCGATCACAACATGAGAATAAAGTCGGCAGTTTTCCCCGAGCCGAACGTCGGGACCGATGACACAAAACGGGCCGATCTCGCAACTTGTGGGGACCGAAGCTTTTGGATGGATAACAGCGGAGGAGTGAATCATGCGTCTAACAAAACAAAGGTGACTTCTGCCTCACTGGTCACGGTGCCGTTGACTGAACAGACCCCCTTGGCTTTTCCAAGTTTTCCGCGCATTTTTACCAAATCGACATCAATTATCAATGTATCGCCAGGCCGGACAGGAGTTCGCCACTTGACGCTTTCTGCGGACATAAAATAGGCGATTTTACCCATGTTTTCGAGTTTTTTTAGCATCAAAATGCCTGCCACTTGAGCAATGGCTTCGAGTTGGAGGACGCCGGGCATGATCGGGTGATTGGGAAAATGACCCTGAAAGTAACCCTCATTGATCGTGACATTCTTCAGTGCGGTAATTTTGCTTCCTTCGATCTTCATAACGCGATCCACCATTAGAAATGGGTAGCGATGGGGAAGAATTTTCATGACCTCCATGATGTCCATCAGCGGTGCACCGGTCGCTGGCGTGATGGCCTCGTGCGGGTCGGCGACGGCAGGAGGAGGAATAAACGGTTGACTAGCAAGGAGCGGCTTGCGGCTTTGTGCGTGAATCTGACGGGCGAGTTCACAATTGGCACCATGACTCGGTTTGATCGCGATCACATGACCCGTCAACGGTCGGCTCAAGAGCGCGAGGTCGCCGACGATATCTAAAATTTTGTGCCGCACAAACTCCTCGGAGTATCGCAACGGTTCGTTGGTGAGAACGGCATCATCACGAATGATCACGGCGTTTTCCAAGCTCCCGCCCTTGATTAGCCCGTTCTTGATGAGGAATTCAATCTCCTCAAAAAAACAAAACGTCCGAGCTTCCGAGAGTTCGACCGACCATGTTTCGGGGTTAATCTCCACGCTGAAGAATTGTGTAAACCGGCCCTGACGATCCGTGCTTGTACAGGATATTTTCAGCGTGGGATGGGGGAAAATGGACATCATCGTTTCCCCCTGCTTGATTTCTATGGGGGAAGAAATCGTCAAAGGATCACGCTTCTCGGCCTGCGTTACGATGCCAGCAGATTGAACCATGCGAAGATATTGGCGAGAGCTGCCATCGGCGATTGGCGGCTCGTTGGCATCGATCTCTACGATGGCATTATCCACGCCTAGACCTGCAAAAGTGGAGAGAATGTGTTCCACGGTGTGGACTTTAACATTTCCCTTGGCCAACGTGGTGGAGCGGTTGGTTTCGAAAACATTCTCGATGCGGGCCTCAACCTCGGGGTGCCCATCGAGGTCCACGCGGCGAAACCTGATCCCAGTATTGGGTGTGGAGGGTAAAAAAGTCATATTGACTCGATTCCCACTATGCAAACCAATCCCTGAGAAACTGACTGACTTCTTAAGTGTCTGCTGATGTAGCACCATCTCAGTTAAACAAACTCAAGTCCCCGTTGGCAAGCCGGGTTGTTACGGTGAATTTGAGCTGGATGATAAAAATCGACGCTTGAAAAAGATTTCCCATTGAGTTTGACCAAACAAGACGCCGCCGCAGATCAATCCCATGGCGGGCCAAAATGTCGAAGTGATAGGTTCTTGAATCAATAAAAAAGCCCAGAGCATGGTGCTAATCGGGATCAGGTTATTAAAGAGGTACACCTTGCTTACGGGCCAGTGACGCAGCGCGTTGGACCAAAGGATGAATGCGATCACTCCGCTGGCAATGATACAGTAAGATTGCAGCAGGAGGAGTCGTGGTTGAAAAAACGGAGCCGATGTGTGGCTATTTAAGTAATGATAAAGCTCCCACGCAGCCAGAGGGATGAGGATCACGGAGCCTCGGATAAAAGTATGACCAGAAATTTCGGCAGGGCTCAACTCCGTCCGAAAGGCTCGACAATCGCGTCCGTAAATGGTCCACAAAATACTTGAGGCTAAGCCAAGCACTTCACCCACCCACGCCGAGCCTCCAAGCTTGAGGGCGGGCCAAAACAGGAAGACAACCCCACTGAGTGCCAGAATTGCTGCCCCATAAGATTTTAGAGATTTAAAATTCCACCGAGGCCGGCCTTCCCAGAGCAGTGCCCACACGGGTGCGGTGCCTAAATAGAGGGCCACATGTGAAGCAGTCGTGTAGGCCATGGCGACGTTAAAGGCGATGATGTAAAGGGCAAGATTGAAGGCTCCTCGAGTCCAAAGCCGTCGCCGTAGCGAGGGAGAGAGTGCGTTGGAGGATCCAAGCCAAGGGACATAACGTGCCAAGCCTAGTAAAATAACACCGGCAATCAAAAATCGCGTGACGCCGATGAATAAAGGCGGCCAGGAGGCCACCAGATATTTTGTGATCGCGTTGTTGCTGCCCCATAAAATTACGGCAACTAAGAGAGTTAAAGGAATGTAGTTCAAACGAATAGGTGTCTTAAAAATGGGAGCCTCCAAACCTCAATTGAAGTGGCTTGTCCCTTGGCCGTGCTTTTAGGGTGAGAGTCTTTCTATCCGCCAAGCTCCCGCTTCGCTCGTGTAGAGGAATCGATCATGGAGGCGGTTGGGGCGTCCCTGCCAAAACTCGACGGACGAGGGGCACACGACGTATCCACCCCACTGGTCGGGCACCGGAATCGATTGGTTCCCAAATTTTGTAGTCACTTCGGTGAGCTTTGATTCGAGAAAATCGCGACCGGGCACGTGCGAAGATTGCTGCGAAACCCAGGCTCCTAGTTGGCTGCCTATCGGACGGCTGCTAAAATAGAGTTGGCTTTCTTCACGAGAAAGTTTTGTACAGCGACCCCGAATACAGATTTGCCTTTCGAGTGCAGGCCAGAAAAATGTCAGAGCAACCCGAGGATTCGTGGCGATTTCTGTCCCTTTGCGGCTTTCATAGTTGGTAAAAAAGCTGAATCCTCGTTCATCAGCGACCTTGAGTAGTACGGTGCGACAGGAGGGTTGCCCCGATTCATCAACCGTGGCCAGAGTCATGGCGTTAGGCTCAAGAATTTCGGCTCGAACCGCATCATCAAACCAAGTTTTAAACTGACCCATGGCATTCACCACAAGATCGCTTCGCCGCAAACCGCCTTTGGAGTAATTGATTCGCAAATGCGCAATTGACATGACGCAATTGTGCGGAAGCCTTGGTCAACGTCGAGTCCAATCCAAACGCAGAAGAATGCCGAACTGTTCTGCTTTCTTAATGGCACAGACTCTGCTAAATGAAGAAATTAACTATGACGGATCCTCGTTACATCAAACTCGCGAAACTGCTCGCTACCTATTCAACGGAACTGACTCGAGGGGAGCATATCCTCCTCGACATGATTGATGTGCCCGATGAGTTTACGATCCAACTCATCCGTGCTGTGCGTGCGGTTGGGGCGGTTCCGATCGTGGAAACACGCCACACTCGGGTCACGCGTGAAGTGCTCCGAGACACCTCGGCGGGGCATGCAGCACTCGTGTGTGACATCGAGATGCACCGCATGAAACGGATGCAGGCTTACATCGCCATCCGAGGCAGTGCGAACGCGAGCGAAACTTCTGATGTCGCGAGTGAACGGTTGGCACTTTACAATAAGACACTGCGCCCGGTGCTGAATTATCGTGTCAACAAGACGCGTTGGGTCGTCCTGCGCTGGCCCACACCGAGCATGGCCCAGGCCGCGAACATGTCCACCGAGGCTTTTGAGGATTTCTACTTCGACGTTTGCACAATGGACTATGCGAAGATGGCCCGTGCGATGACCCCGCTGGAAAAGCGGATGAAATCAGCCGATCTTGTTCATCTAAAAGGTCCGGGAACCGATCTGCAGTTCAGCATCAAGGGAATCGGGGCCAAGAGTTGTAACGGAAAACTCAATATTCCTGATGGCGAGGTTTTCTCGTGTCCCGTTAAAAACTCTGCCACTGGAACCATTCAGTTTAACACCCCATCACTCTACTCCGGTACCAAGTTTGAAAACATTCGACTGGAGCTTAACAAAGGTAAGATCGTCAAAGCGACATCGTCAAACACTCGGCGACTGAACGAAATTCTCGATACGGATGCGGGCGCTCGATTCATTGGAGAATTCGCCCTCGGCTTCAATCCCTATATCCAGAATCCGATGTGCGATATTCTGTTCGATGAAAAAATCGCAGGTTCGCTCCATTTTACTCCGGGGCAGGCTTATGAAATTGCGGATAATGGAAATCGTTCCGCAGTCCATTGGGACATGGTGCTAATCCAACGTCCCGATTGGGGCGGTGGCGAGGTGTGGTTCGATGGCGAACTGATTCGCAAAGACGGTATCTTTATGCCGAAGGAGCTTAGGCCGCTTAACGCTAGCCAACTTAAGGGCGCGAGTAAATAAGATGCAATCTGTTCACTCGATGCGAAAATTTTTACTTTTAATGTTTCTGTTGGTTGGATTGGTCGTTCTGAACTCTAAGGGAATGGCGGATTCTGTAGCGATGCGCTACGAGAAAGAGTTGGAGGCGTTTAAGCAATCTGATCTCACGAATCCCCCTCCGACGTCGGCGGTTTTATTTCTAGGGAGCTCGACTATCCGGTTATGGAAATCGTTGAAGAAAGATTTTCCAGGAATCCCCCTAATCAATCGAGGCTTTGGAGGCTCCACGATTGCGGAGTCCATCGCTCTCATAGATACGTTAGTCTTCCGTTACAAGCCTCGCCAAATTGTTTTTTACGCCGGTGACAATGATATCGCTCAGGGAAAATCGGCTGGGCAGGTCACCAAAGATTTTGTGGATTTTGAAAAAGCTGTTCACGCTCAACTTCCTAAGACAACGATCTTGTTTATCGCGATTAAACCCAGCCCAAGTCGGTGGAAATTTGAGAAAGAGGTGCGGGAAGCCAATCGCTCCATTCAAGCTTATTGCGAAAAGGGGTCGAACCTCAGATTTCTGGATATCTTTCCTCTGATCTTGAACGCGGATGGATTACCTCGACCTGATCTTTTTGTCGCCGATCAGTTGCACTTTAACAGCACAGGCTACCAAATCTCCGCAAAAGCCTTGCGCGAGTCGCATTTTCTTGATTCGGCTCGTCGCAACTAAGGGACTAGCCTAGCGCGTTGGTGGGATGGAAAGTTTTTGAGATGCGATTGCTATTAGGAATGATGTTGGCGGTGGTCTTAGGCGGTTGTTCTCGGCCCAATAAAAACAGGGCTAGGAAAGTCGATAGTGCCTTCGTCAGCACTAATCTTCCGACGAACTCCATCTCGAGTAAGGCAAGGATTAATAAACCAATTCCGGTTCCGCCCAAGATTCGCGGGATCGCAGTGCTACATGGACAGGTCGTCAGCACCAATCCGGCGTTGAAATTTGCTGTGGTCGCATTTTCTGGAGGAGTCCTTCCTGAGAAAGAGCAGCGGTTGTCGATTTATCGCTCCGGAGTGAAAGTGGGCGAAATTAAAATGACAGGTCCGTTCCAATCGACTAGTGGCGTCGGAGATATTTCAACAGGAGAAGCCGCGGTCGGAGATCTAGTGCAGGTTGAATAAACTCGGTGGGTTTATTTTTTCTTCGCAGCGATCTTTTTGTGGTAGGGCGAAGAAAGATTGAAATAGATGCCGCAGAGCGGGATTTCCCCCTCGGTCTGACTGAGGATAATGGTTAACTGTTTATCGAGAGCGATGCCATGCCGTAAGTTTTCAGCACGGTTTTGATAAGCTTTAATGGCTTTTTCCATCAGAGATGTGACGGAAGATGCAAAGTCTTCAGGCGTCTTGTCGAGGCACACGATAAACTTTTCAAAGGATCGTAGCGCTTCGGTTATCTCAGTCTGGAACGTTTTAACAGTCACCCTCCACCATTAGCGCATGAGGCTGGGATCGTAAAATTAAAATATCATCCGAGCGATATTTTTTGCCGCTGGCGATAGACTTCGTAAAGAAAGACAGCGGCGGCGTTGCCGACGTTGAGAGAGTCGATTTCGTTGCGCATGGGTATAGCGACTGTGGCGCGGCAAGTCGCTAGGATCTGAGGGGAAACGCCTTCACCTTCGCTCCCTAGAATTATACAGCAAGGACCTTGCAGATTGCTTCGATCGAGATATTGCTGATTTGTATGCGGATGTGCCGCCACAGTATGAACCCCGGCGGTGTGGAGTTCCTGCAGAGTTGCCGATAAATTTTGAGACAAGATATAGGGCAGCTTAAAAATGGCTCCCATGGATCCACGAACCGACCTGCGCAGGTAGGGATGACAACACGTCTCGCCCACAATTAACGCGTCCACACCAAAGGCCGCGCAAGTGCGGATGATCCCTCCGAGATTCTCAGCATTTGAGAGTCCATCCACCGCAAGAAGCATTAACGACGTTTTCTGTGGGGTAAGGAGTTGAGCCAGCGGGGTGGGTTCAGGAACGGTGGCGACAGCTAAAACTCCTTGGTACATGGAGAAACCAGTGAGTTTCTCCAACGTTGGTTTCTCGGCAGTGAAGGCGCGAATGGTTTCCGGTCTTCGGGCCAGTAATGGTTCGTATTCGATGAGCCACTTTTCTGGAAGGAGTAGCGAGTGAACAGTAAGATCACTTTCTAAAAGCCGACGCACCACTTTCTCACCTTCCGCGACAAAAATATTTTGGCGTTGATGATCAGTCTGCCATTTCATCGTCCGATACGGCTCGAGAGCGGGTTCGTCGAAGGATGTAACCGGTTGGGCCTGCAACATAAGGGGTAGTGAAACGAATTCTATGATGTGCTGGCAAGCAGTTGCTAAGAGGAATTTTTTACTGAGTGATTCTACTCGACCTAGATCGAGACATCGGCCCTTGTCGATCATGGTGTGGCCTGTCATTGTTTCCTCCAGTGAATCGGAGCATGACAACCGCACTCAATACAAATGGAAAACGGACTGTGCTGGCGATCGCGAGCCATCCGGATGACATCGAGTTTATGATGGCAGGGACGCTCATCCTGCTGAAACAGGCAGGTTGGGAGACCCATTACCTCAACATCTCAAGCGGGAATTGCGGCAGCTTGGTCTATGAAGGGTTGCCGCTGAAGAAAATGAGGAGGAAGGAGGCGCGGAATGCTGCGACTCTTTTAGGAGCGGAGTATCATGCTAGCCTAGGCGATGACCTCGAGGTTTTTTACAACATCAAAACTTTGAGGCGGTTGGCCGCTATTATCCGCGAGGTGCAACCCTCCATTTTGCTGACGCATTCACCGGTTGATTATATGGAGGATCACACCAACGCATGTCGCCTAGCCTTGTCGGCGGCTTTTTCACGTTGTTTGGCAAACTTTCGGACTATTCCGCCACGGCCTCATTATGTTGGCGAGGTGACGGTCTACCACGGAATGCCTCATGGATTGCGTGATCCGCTAAGGCGTCGAGTGACTCCAGGAAGCTTTGTGGATACCACCACAGTTCAGGATTTAAAGCGTTCTGCCCTAGCTGCTCACGTCAGCCAACAAGACTGGTTGGATGCTTCGCAGAGGTTAAATTCCTATCTCCAAACAATGGATGATTTTGGTGAGGAGCTTGGTCGCATGTCGGGTAAGTTTCGTTATGCCGAAGGATGGCGTCGCCATTTGCACTACGGGTTTTGTGGGCCGGAAACAGACCCATTGAGCGCGGCCTTGGGGACCAGACACCAGATCAATCTGGATTACGAACGGGGGTTGGAGACCGGTTGTTGAGGAGTCGAATCATCAACGGCTCCAAGCGTGGGTCGGAGAAATTGAAACCCGTTGCTAGCAAACGTGTGGGTGCGACGCGTTGACTCTTAAGCAAAAGTGAGTCAGCCATTTCGCCAAAAACGATCCGCAGCACCCACTGCGGCATTCTCATCAAATTGGGTCGATGTAGCGTTCG
>WBXJ01000110.1 GCA_008933045.1 Verrucomicrobiota bacterium | reverse complement strand
TTTTCCTCGCCATCCTGAATAGTCTCTACCTCCGGATGATCCATAGTCAGCGGATTTTGTGCGCAGGGACGCCCGTGAATTAAGAGCTTCTGCCCAACATGGAACTGGTTCTTGATAAACGGAAGATTCCACCACCGGCAATGCAAACGTGAGGAACAGTCCTCAACCACTACGACAACAACCGAACGAGCCCCGCCGCGATATTTCTTGGTGCCAATTTCAGTCACCGTGCCGCTTGTTGTGACGGGTCGATCATGAGATATATCATGGATCTTAGTGAGCTCACGTCGATCCTCATAGCGTCGTGGTTGATGTGCAAGGAGGTCAGCGATGCTCACCAAGCCCAACCGCAACAGGAGTTGTGCACGCTTCGGGCTGACTCCGGGAAGCATTGTCGCCGGAGATTCAAGAGTGATCGAGTCCGCCATTGTTATTTGATTCACTATAAAACTGGTTGAGGCCGACGGCAAGATTGACTCAAACTAAGATTTCTTTAACCTCAGAAAAATGATTATCGCACCGTCCTTGCTCGCCGCTGATTTTGGCAGAATTGCCATCGAGGCAAACAGGATCGAACGAGCTCAGGCGGACTGTATTCATTGTGACATCATGGATGGAACTTTCGTCCCCAATATTTCATTTGGACCTGCAGTCGTCCAGTCAGTCAATGAAGTAACAAAAATTCCCCTCGATGTGCATCTCATGTGTTGCCATCCCGAAATATTATTCACGCCTTTCGTCAAAGCGGGTGCTGATATTCTCACTGTTCATGTTGAATTGGGAGCCAAGGTAGAATCACTGCTTTGGAAGATCCGTGGGTTGGGAAAGAAAGTCGGGTTGGCGATCAATCCTCCGACGAGTATTGATTCGGTCAAGCCGTTCCTGAAATCGATTGATTTACTGCTCATCATGACGGTGAACCCAGGTTTTGGGGGACAGTCTTTTATCCATGAATGTGTCCCAAAAATTCAGCAAGCGGCTACTTGGCGGAAAAAACTTGGGTTGAATTTTCACATCGAGGTGGACGGCGGCATCACAGATGAAACCGCAGCAGAATGTGCGCACGCCGGAGCTGATGTGTTTGTCAGTGGAACCGCGTTGCTTCGTCATCGTCAACTGAAGCCTGCTGTGACTCGAATGCGTCGAATTGTTCAGTCATCACTCCCCTGCCCTTGATCCTCCATTCTTAAAGTATCATGTCGTTAAATACATCGATCAAATTTGGGACCGACGGTTGGCGTGCGATTATTGCCGAAGATTTTACATTCGCCAATGTGGCGCGTGTTGCGCAGGCGACTGCGGATTATTGGAATTCTGTCACGATCCCTAACACAGAAAAAATGGCGGTGGTCGGGTTTGATCGCCGGTTCCTTTCGGATCAGTTTGCCCAGCTTACGGCAGAGGTTCTCGCAGGGAATGGTTTTGAGGTGATTTTGACATCGATTCCATCCCCGACCCAAGCGGTCTCCTTTGCCGTTAAAACTCATCGAGCGATCGGCGGTGTGATGATTACAGCTAGCCATAATCCGGCAGCTTTCAATGGGTTTAAGTTAAAGGCGTGGTATGGCGGTTCGGCAGATCCATCAATCTGCCAGGCGGTGGAAGGATTAGTCGACAAATCTCCCGTCAAAACTTTGCCGCTTTCAGAGGGGCTAAAAACTAAACGAATTCGAGTCCGCGATCTGCATCCTGTTTATTTCAAAGCGATCAAAAAATTCGTGAATTTTCCGTTAATCGCCAAATCACGAATCAAGCTAGCGCACGATCCTTTGTTTGGGGTTGGTGCAGGTTGTTACGAAAATTTGCTAGCAAACACCACCTGTCGAGTCACGACACTGAACGCAAATCATGACCCGAATTTTGGGGGTATCAACCCGGAGCCTGTTGCTAGGAATTATGCAGGCACGCAAGCCTACCTCTCAAAGCATCCGCACGATCTCTGCGTCGTGACGGACGGAGATGCGGATCGTGTCGGCGGGATGGATGGAAGAGGAAATGCTCTCAGCACGCACCAGATTATTTGTTTGCTGATTCAACATTTTGTCAAAAACCGTGGTGCGAAAGGTCGAGTGATTAAAGCACTCACTACCACCTCGATGGTGGATAAGATGTGTGCCCATTACGGATTGCCGTTGGTCGAGACAGGCGTTGGCTTCAAATATATTTGCACAGAAATGCTCAAAGGAGACGTGATGCTCGGTTTTGAGGAAAGCGGCGGAATCGGTTTTCCAGGACACATTCCCGAGCGTGATGGGATCCTTTCCGGTCTGATGCTCCTAGAGTTATTGGCGGTTGAGAAAAAACCTCTTACCAAGCTTTTACAAGGCTTGACCCAACAATTTGGTCCTTATTGCTACGCTCGAATCGACACTCGTTTTCCTGTCGAAAAACGTTCCGCCCTCATGGAGTTCTGTAAAAATAATCCGCCCTCGAAGTTGATAAAATCCCCTCTGGTTGAGATTAAATCCCACGATGGAGTTAAGTATATCGCTGCCGATGGATCTTGGCTGATGCTTCGAGGGAGCGGGACTGAACCCATCCTCCGCATTTATGCAGAAGCCAAGTCCGATGCCGATGCTGCGCGTCTGCTTCGCACCGGTTTAGCCCTGACAAAATCAGGGTAGAAGACGAATCTTAATATTCTTATACGACGCTTCGTCCTGGTGTTCGGTGAGGATAATGTGGCCCCGCATTTTTTTACCAAAATCAGGGACCGACTTAAACTTACTGTTTTGAACAGCTTTGAGCACCTCTTCGCTGCCCAATTCATAGGTCAGAATTTTGCTTCCGTTCAACCAATGTTCGACGTGGTTGCCTTGGATGAGCACTCGGGAATGGTTCCACTGACCAACGGGCTTGAGGGGCTTCTCTTTCGACGGTGCTAACACGTCATAAAAAGACCCTGTGGAATGCTTGGCTTCCGGTGCCGCCACATCATCTATCATCTGATACTCATGACCAATCACTTGGTTACGTTTTTCAGTGATTAAGTATTTAATCCCATTGTTAGCACCGGCGGGAACCATCCACTCCCATTGCAAATCGAAATTATTGTAATCGCTATCGGTGATCAGGTCACCACCGCCGCCTTTGGCAACGTGTTTTAAAATTCCGTTTTCGATCAGCCAACCTTTTTCTGGGAAAGTAGTTTTCTTAAAACTCCGCCAACCCTTTGAAGTTTTGCCGTCGAACAAAAGAGTCCACCCAGCAGACTTTTCAGCCGGAGTCAACTCATTGAGCGAGGCAGCAACAGCCGAACCTGAGCCCAGTTCACTGAAGGCGATGGCCAAGATGAAAGTGAAAACGATTTTTTTCATAGAGTTAAAATTTATTTCGACGTGAGCTTCCGAATCCTGATGTTGCGATACGCGACTTCATCATGGTGATGTTGCAACACAATGTGTCCCTTCGGTTCTTTTGAGAATTTCGGTAGATCCTTAAACTTGCTCTGGGCGATAAGATCGCGCAAGTGTTCGCTGTTTAATTCGTAAGCCACAACTTTGACCCCATTCAGCCAATGCTCCACACGATTACCATTCACGATGAGTTTGGCTTTGTTCCATTCGCCCACAGGCACGAGTTTCTTACCGGTTGCTGCGATCAACGCATACAATGATCCGGCGGTCGTCTTGGGATTCTTGCCGTCTGGGTGTAGATTATCATCGAGCACCTGCATCTCTGGGCCAGTATGCCAGACCTCTGCGCCGCTTTCCGTCGCTCGATAAATGATGCCACTATTGCCACCGGCTGAAATTTTCCACTCCAGTTGGAGTTCAAAATTATCATACTGATCTCGCGTCATGATGTCTGATCCGTTGCCGACGATGGTCTTCAGTGTCCCATCGGCGACCGTCCAACTTGTGGGAAATCCCACTTGTCGAAAGCCCCTGAATTTCTCCGTACTTTTACCATCGAACAACACCTCCCATTTTTCTGGTGCAGCGAGGGTCGGGGCTGTTCCGACAAGCGCGAGTGAGAATAATGTGGCAGCTAAAACCAAATGACGACTGATGTTTTTTAATCGGTTACTCATAAACAAATGATCCAAGGTTACGGTTGAAGGGGTGGTGGTGGCATTTTTTTTCCCAAACGAAAATAGTTCCAAAACGCTTCACGGGTCTTGGGTCCGTCTCCATCCAAAACATCCGCGAGCGGGCTTTTGTCATCCGTTGAGAAATAAACAGGCATTTTGGTGGATGGGTCAATAGAAAGCGGATTGCGAACCCATCGGTGGAAAAACGATTTTTGAATCCGTGCCGCCGTGTAAGCAAAGTTGATCCCTGCACTCTCAAAAACTTGTGTCGCTCCGAGTTCGTTGACTGCATGACAAGAGATGCAAGAAAATCCTCCGACGGTAGAAACCATCTGTTGGCCGATTTTTGCTAGCTCCGGATCGATGGCGGGTTCCTCGGGAGTTTTTGGAGGCAGACCGTGCTGCATCGCTAGACCTTGGGCGAGAGCCTCCGCAGGTTTTTTAAATGCCGGCATTCGAGACTCGATCCAAGGGCGAATTTTCGTCGAGAGATCCCCAGCAATAAAAGTCGCGCTCCATTCCGGTTTTATTTTTCCGCCAATGATTTCAAAAGCCGGGAACCCTTCAAATTTTCCATGACATTGCACGCATTTTAACGTGACTTGTTGTCGTTGAGAAAACTCCCAGCCCACATGACGTTGAAGCGAACCACGATCGCTCTCAGCGAACGCTTTCAATGCCAACTGATCCGACTCCGAAAAATTGTAATTCATCGCCTTGGATTCTGGCGTTGCAGCGACACACCCTGATTTCCATTGGTCGTTCGTCAAGTTCACCAGTGTTTTGGTGGAGAACTGATTCTCAAGTTTTAGCGAATGGCAGTTCAAGCATCCGGTGGTTTGCACCAGCTTCTGGCCTTGAGTAATCAGGGCGGCTTCAGTGGGCGTTGGTAATGCGTCGGGCTTCGTTGCTGCTGACAATAGATAGTCGGCAATTTGCGATGCTTCCTCCGGCTTCAAATGATATTTAGGCATCCGACTCCACGCGTAATTAGCATCCGGTTGAAGCAGGAAATTTGCTAACTGGCCGTTGGCAAATTTGGAGGCCACATGCGGTAAAGGGTTACGTAATGGATCAGTCTCTTTTACTCCAGGCGTGATATGGCATGCATCGCAATGGAGGTTGGAGAAGAGCGTTTTGCCAGTCTCGATTTGTTCCGCAGAGAGAACCTTTTCAGGAGGTGCCACCGACGCTGTTGTTAAGGAGCTGAGGTAAGCCGCTACGGCCTTGGCTTGTTCTGGAGCTTCGGCACCATGGAACACCTGCGGCATGCGTGCAGAAGCTCTCATCTTCTTCGGTGCAATAATCCAATCCCGCATCCAAGCAAAATTCCGCCGGCTTCCAATTCCATCGAATGAGGGCGCATCGTAGGCGAGTTCCACCATGCCTCCGGATTCGGTCCCTGCGCTGGTATGACATTTGAGGCACCGATTCTCCACCATCAATTCCCGTCCGCGCAGCAACCTTTGGCCCGAGCTGATTTCTGGTGTTATCTCGTAGGTCAGCGAAGTGAGAGGGATCGGGGTGTTTTGATCTCCTTTTGGAGTCCATTCTACTCGAAAAAACGCATCACCATTGTCCGGGCTTTTAAACTTTGCAGAGATGGAGTTCGTGCCCTTATTGAGGCGAACCATTTTGCCGATCACCGGCTGCGTGGGTGAGTTGGTTGCTTCCAGCACTGTGGCTCCATTGATGTCCAAGCTCAGAACACCCTGTAACTCGGCTTGAAACGTATAGTCACCCCTGAGATCGACAATAATATGTCCCTGATAATGTGCCGTAAATTCGCCAGCAGGAACGAACGGCGAAGACGCCTTCCCAGCCGGGACGAAAAGCCACAGATTCGGAAGGATACGGGTATCGCTTTTTCCTGAACTGCTAAAAGTGACCGCGAGCCCATTATTCGAGGGCTCGGCCCATCCTTGGTTTCCTATTGTGAGGAAAACCATCATCGTCCAAAAGCTAACCAAACAACGCAAATACATCTGCGAGTATCTAAGCAAAGGACCCATCCCACGTCAAAATTGTTCGGTTTGCTAGCCCGACCGCCCTCGCTTACGAGTTGTCGAACGATGCGGTCTCGCGTATCTCAAGGTCATGCGTTAGCTCGATCGTGTCGGACTCCGCATCTTTGGAGTGAATTTGCTTAAACCCAAAAAACTACGCCCGGGTCAACTCATCGGTTTGATCGCCCCTGCTGGCCCGATCCTGCCCCCCGATCGGATCCAAAGGGCGGTCACTTATTTGGAGCAGCAAGGCTACCCAGTTGTCCTAGGTCGTCACGTGGAGGATCAGCACGGGTATTTTGCAGGCCAAGATGAGGCGCGTTTGAATGATCTCAACGCGATGCTCCGCAACCCTCAGATTCGCATGATCATGGCCTTGCGTGGCGGCTACGGCTGCATGCGATTGCTTGGCGGGGTCGATTACCGATCGGTTCGCCGTGATCCTAAAATCTTGGTTGGATTCAGCGATCTCACAGCCTTGCAAATGGCACTTTATTGCCGCACAAAGCTAGTCACATTTGCGGGCCCAATGGCAGCCGTGGAATTCAGCGTGCCGCCTGATCCGCTGACAGAGGAGCACTTCTGGAAGGCTGTAACTACCACTCGACGACTAGGCAACATACCCACTCCAGAGATCGTCCATTGTTGCGGGAGTAAAGCGGTCGAAGGAGTTTTGCTAGGAGGGAATCTAACGACGCTTGCCAGTTTGGCGGGAACTCCATTTCTGCCAAAATTTAAGGAAGCGATCCTCGTGCTTGAGGAGATCGACGAGCGGCCCTACCGCATCGACCGCATGTTGAGTCAACTGCGGTTGGCAGGTGTGCTTAAAGACTTGCGCGGGCTTGTGTTGGGGCAGTTCACCCAATGCGAAAACACCGATGCGACTCGGCCCAGTTTGAGTTGTGAGGAAGTTCTGCAGAAATTTTCAACGGCTCTGGCTGTCCCCACTCTCACAGGCTTGCTCCACGGGCATGTCGCACGCAAGGTGACGTTACCGTGGGGAGTCAAGGCGCGTCTCCGAACAGCCTCCTGCCAATTAGAAGTTCTGGAATCCGCCCTAATTGACTAACAAATAAATCTTTGAAGAGTCCAATCTTTTGAATCGTCTGAGCACTTAGTTCGTTGTTTGCGCCGCAATCGTTCACCATTAAAATCACCCCATGTCGAAAACTACTTGGATCGTTGCCAGTGCCCTATCCGTATTGGCACTGTTCGGTTTTATTAGCCTCTCCGCGTTGAAACAGTATCGATTGACTCAATCGTTGAAGAAGGAACTCCACGAACTTCGAACCACAGCGAACGACGTCACCACTCGCGCCAATCAATTAACCACCGAATTAGAGGAAGGCAAAACACGGATTGAGGCATTGCAACGTGAGAACCAAGAAGCCAACCAGGCGCAAAAGAGCATGGAAACCGAGATGCGCCAGGCGTTGGAGTCCAAGGACGTCACTATTTCGCAATTGCAGGGCCGATTGACGGTGAACATTTTGGATCGAATCCTCTTCGATTCTGGAGAAGCTGCGGTGAAACCCGAAGGCGAGAAAGTGCTTCAACAAATTGCGACCGTGCTTGCTCAGTTCCCAAAACGACAGATCAACGTCGTTGGCCACACCGACAACATCCCTATCCGCGCCGGAAGCCGAGGCCAATATGCGACCAATTGGGAACTCTCGACAGCGCGTGCCACTGCCGCCCTACGCATGTTGTCCGAGCGTGCAGGCGTCGATCCACGTCGTCTCGCTGCCGTGGGTTACGGAGAATTCCATCCCCTAGCCGACAATTCGACCCCGGAAGGCCGCGCCAAGAATCGACGCATCGCCTTGGTGGTTCTTCCCGAAGAATTTGAGCCATCAGATGTCAGGCCCGTTTCCACCAACGCTCCTGCGATCCCAATCCCCACGGAAAAAACTGTCGATTAAACGAGGTTTTCAGGGTTCCGGATCTGTGACACGGCTAAAATAGCCCGTTTGTTTCATCAACGCCTCGGGCGAACCCACCTGAGTCAGTTTTCCATTCTCGAGCACGATAATTTTGGACACCCGCCGGATGGTGGATAATCGATGCGCAACCATCAGAGTCGTTCGCCCACGCATCAACTCAATCAAACTAGCGATCACGCACCGTTCGCTCTCCGCATCGAGCGCGCTCGTGGGCTCATCAAGCAACAGAATCGGCGCATCTTTTAGGAACGCCCTCGCAAGGTTGATACGCTGTTTTTCCCCAACACTAAGTCGGGCTAGACCTTCTCCAACAAGCGTTTCGTAACCTTGCGGCAACTTAAGAATAAAATCATGAATGTGTGCGGCCCGCGCGGCCTTCTCGATCTCCATCACACTGGCTCCAGGACGTGCGTAGGCAATGTTTTCACCAATCGTGCCCGGTAGCAAAATCGGCTCCTGCAAAACGAGCGAAATCGTTGACCGTAAATCCCGCAAACTCAGCTCCCGTAAATCAATTCCATCCAACAAAATCTGCCCTCCTGTGGGGTCATAAAATCGTGGAAGCAACTGCAACAACGTCGTTTTACCCACCCCACTCGGCCCAATAATCGCCACCGATTCCCCCGGCTCAATCCGGAGCGAAATACCCTGCAAAATAGGATGGCCCGTTTCGTAATCGAACGAGACATTCTTCAGCTCAATCGTTCCCCGTGGATTCTTAAGCACCTGAGGCACCGCAGGATCTTGAATGCTCTCAGGCGCATCAATGATTTCCAGAACTCGACTCGCCCCTGCCGATGCGTCAGCCACCGTGGCACCCACATGCGCGAGTTGGTTCAGCGGTTCATACCATTGGCTGAGATAAGCCAAAAAGATCAGCAATTGACCCGTGCTCAAATTTCCAGCCAATACCTCTTGGGATCCCTGCCAAATGATCAACGCCGTGCCCATTCCAAAAAGTGCCGCCACAGAAAACCAATACCCAAGCTCCCAGCCGTGCTGCGAGACCCTTCGTTGACGTGTCGAATTGACGAGGACCTCAAACCGATTCCGTTCCTCCCGTTCCCGCACGTAACTTTGCGTCAGTTGCACCGCTGCGATATTTTGCTGCACCGACGAGGTCAACAGACTTTCGGCTTGATGCGACGCCGCGCTACGCTTTTTCATCTGCTTGCCGAACCACAACATCGTGAGAATCAGGGGAGGCACAATCACCACCGACAAAAGCATGAGCCTTAAATTTAAGCGCGCCATCACCCCCACCATGATCGCGAGCGACAAAAAGGCATTGAGAAATGTGGAAAAACCTTGCTGAAACAACGTCTGAAAAGAAAACGTGTCCCACGTCGCGCGGTAAATAATATCCCCTTGTGAATGCGAATTGTAAAACCGAAGCGACAAACGCTGCAACCGTTCAAAAAGCTCGAGCCTCACCCGTGCAAGCCCGCGTAACCCCACCTGAATCGAAGTAAAATTCTGAGCCGCTGCCAAAGCCCCCTGCCCCATGTGCAGGCCAAACGCCACAACCGCCAACCCCACCAGCAACTCCGACGTAGAGCACCCCAAAGTTTGAGTCGCAATCCAGCTCGGCATCGGTTTACCCACCAACAAATAATCAACAATGAACGCTAGAGGCCAAGGCTTGAGAAGATTTGCCCCAATACTCAACACCATCAGCCCGAGCGAAAGCCCGATCCGCGACGCATCAGTCCTAAAATACCGGAAAGCACGAAACATCAAAAAAAATCGCAGGAAGT
>WBXJ01000109.1 GCA_008933045.1 Verrucomicrobiota bacterium | reverse complement strand
GCGAAGATATAATTGTCAGGCTTGTCTTGCTGCAGAGTTAACCACATGCCGTTAACATAATCCTCGGCATGACCCCAATCCCGAAGTGCGCTGAGATCGCCTAATGTGAGGTGATCCTTCAAGCCGAGTTTAATTTCGGCGGCACCCCTGCAAATTTTTCGAGTTACAAAATTTTCACCTCGGCGATGGGATTCATGGTTGTAAAGGATGCCGTTGCAGGCAAATAACCCATAAGTTTGGCGATAGACATCGGTCATGAAGGAGGCATAGGCCTTGGCGCAACCGTAGGGGTTGACTGGTTTGACAGGGCTATTCTCATTCTGTGGAGAGTGATCCGGTCGCCCAAAAATCTCACTGGAAGAGGCGTGAAAAAAACGGGATCGGCCCGGGAAATCTCGCAGTATTTCTAGGAGCCGCAAGGTTCCTGTGGCGGTCATGTCCAAGGTGGTTTCAGGGATGTCGAAGCTCAGTCCGACATGGGTCTGACCTGCGAGGTGGTAGACTTCGTCAGGAGTGGATTTGTCGAGAACACGCCGGAGTGCGATGGGTTCGCTCAATTCGGCATAATGCAAAAAAAGTGATTTGTTGTAGATCTCCGGATTGGAAGTGAGATGGTCGATGCGGGTTCGTTCCAATGTGCTTGTGCGTCGCACCATCCCGTGGACTTCGTAATTCTTTGAGAGAAGCAGTTCCGCAAGAAAGGATCCGTCCTGTCCAGTGATACCAGAAATAAGTGCGCGTTTCGCCATAGTTTGTCTGAACAGAATGTGAGAAGGCAACCCAAGGCGCAAGCGAGTAAAGAGCAAATAAGCTTCGAGTTGCGATTGATTTCAGCTTGAGTTTTTTGAAGATCAATCGTTAATTGCTGTGGAAACCTTATGAAAAAAATCTACCTGCGATTGGCTCTCGGATTGTGCGTGTTTTCATTAGTTCCTTTGGAAGATTTACACGCCGAAGTGAACAAAACTGAGGAGGTCGCTCCTGGAGTTTATTTTCACGAAGGTGATCTCGGTCGTCGGGGGCATTGCAACAACGGGTGGGTTGTGTTCGATGATTTCGTTCTAGTTATCGATGCCAACTTTCCTTCTGGAGCTAAGGATGTGATTCCAAAAATTAGGGCGCTCACGGACAAACCGATCCGGTTTGCCTTCGATACTCATCATCATGGTGATCATGCTTATGGGAACCAAGTTTGGTTTGAGAATGGCGCGACGGTGGTTGCCCACGAGGGTGTGGTTGCGGAGATGAAGAAGTATGAGACTGGTTTCTACGGCGGCGCCGCAGGGAGGTGGGAAGATACCGCCAAGAACCGAGAGGATGTGGCTGCAAGCAAACTCAAGCCGCCTACGCTACTGTTTCGGAAGGAAATGATTTTTGACGATGGACGGCATCGGGTTGAGTTGCTTCATTTTGGGACAGCTCACACTCGGGGCGATGGCTTCGCTTGGTTGCCGAAGGAGCGGATTTTGTTTACGGGTGATGCCTGTGTCAACGGGCCTTTTAACTACACGGGTGATGGCAATATTGAACAGTGGGTAAAAACTTTGACTCTCGTGCAAGAGTTAGGCCCCCTCACCATCTGCCCCGGTCATGGTCCCATGGGCGATAACTCGGTATTGGTGGATCAGATCCAGTTTTTTAGCCTACTCAGGGCTGAACTGAAAAAGTTGATCAAGGCCGGCAAGAACACCGCGCAGGTGAAAGAATCGATGGAGACAGTCAAGACCACTTTAAAAAATCAAGATCGTTTGCAACGTTATGTCGGCAGCTTTTTTTCAGCCCAATTCGAGCAAGCTTATGTGGAGCTTGGTGGAACTCCTTTCGAGACCAAGGCGGCTGCCGTGTTGCCGCATAAGCCGAAAGATAAGGCAGTGGTTCTCGGGCGAGTGGAAAAGTGATCGTCGCTTTAGTTGACGATAAATTCCAACAGGCTGGCCATTGCTGATTGGTCAAGCCCAGCCTCTAGGCCGGTGGGCATCAGGGATTCTCGGCGGATTTGTAGGGTCTTGATTTTATTGCGTTGTAAGGTGGTTTCTAAACCACTTGGGGAGCGTAGAGTGATGGTTTTTTCGGTCTCGGAAGCGACGAGACCCAGATGGGTTTCCCCGTCATCTGTGGTGGCTTCGAGCGATTGGAAGCGGGCTGCGACCTCTCGGTTAGGGTCAACGATACTATTCAGGATGACCTCCTTCGGATTGGATTTAACACCTGTCAGGTCAGGTCCGACGGCTGAACCGATTTCTTTAAACCGATGACAGGAGGCGCAACGTTGTTCAAAAATAACTCGACCCATCGCGGGATCCCCTTTGAGGGTGAGGGAAGGAGTGTAGTGATTGTAAACATCCTGTTTGTTTCCTTCGGTGGGTTGCGGGTTCTCCGGAGCATAGCGTCGGCGCGCGTCGGCGATGAGCGAAAGTTCTGTCAGCGATAGCTGTGGGGTAGGGGATTTTGAATCGAGCGTTTGAGAAAAAAGTTTGAATTTATCTGGCCGCCTCAGGAATGGTTCCAGAGCGACGAACCGGTTTTTGGTATCGAATGAAAGCAAGTGGTTCAGGAGCAGTTCGGTTGCCGCAGGCTCAGGGATTTGATGGAGGGTCAGGGCGGTGGCGGTTAGGCAGGCGGAGGGAAGGGGACCGGCGAGCAGTTCTCGAAAGACCGGCGCGATGCGATCCCAATTTTCATAAGCCAATAGTTGGATGGCAGTGGCACGTAATGAGGCGGGAGTCGAAGCATCTAACGCGAGGTTCTTGGCTTGGTTTAAAATGGGTGCTCCCAGAAGAATCTCTCTTGCGAGAGTTGGTGAACTCTTAGTCAGAAGGCTCTGTGTGAGTGCAATGGAGTCGCTCAGAGAGAGGTTTATGGGTAAACGATTCAGAAGAGTTTTGAGTTGCTCTGGGGTGGCGTTAGCGGCTGCAAGCGGTGCGAGTTTTTTGGCGAACTGAACATGTTTCAACTCTCGCTGAGGGTTCTCTAAAATAGTGATGAGTAATCGATCTGCGCATTGATGTGCTGACATCAGTACCGCGTTGAGGATCCAAGGGTTGCCCCAATCTCCCTCCAATAATCGGGAGATGCATTGTTCGGCCTGACGGCGTGGAAAAAATGACGCGGAGAGGGCTAGTTGGGTTCGGATCTCGGGATCGGGGTCTGTGCTGAGCGAGGCTAACGAGTCTGATAAAGCGAGGGGAGGAGAATCTGAATTCATGAGGGTTTCCGAAACCTTGATCCCATGAACTCGCACAGCTGCATGATCGTCATACAAGGCGGATTTTACCTCCTGGGGCGATAGGTCTTGGAGGTTCGCCAAAAGATGTAGTGCATGGATTTTCCCCCATGGTGTCGTTGCCTTTTTTAAGAACGCATGCAGCCCAGTGGCGGTATCACTGCGAAGTTTTTCGATGATTAACCGTGAGGCGGTGTCACGATGCCAGCCATTGGGGTGATCCAATAATGCGATGAGTTCCGAGAAGGAGGCTCGACCCGGTAATACGGGTGGCTGGTAACGGTAATCCTCCCGTGCGATTCGATAGAGTCGGCCTCGGTCATTGCCACTGTCGAGATCGACGAGTTTTTTAATCGGTTCTGGGAGGCTCCACGGGTGTTCGATGACTTCCCGGTACATATCCGCCACATACAGATTTCCGTCGGGCCCGTTGCTGAGTTGCACAGGGCGGAACCAGTTGTCACGCGAGGCAATGAATTCTCGACGTTGCTCATCGCTGGGACGTGCTGCGGTGGGTAATCCATTTGTTTGAGAAAGTTTTTTGTGGTGAATGATATTCGCGCCACAATCGGCCACAAATAAATCTCCAACGAATGAAGGCCCCCAAGCATCACCACGAAAAATGGTAAGCCCCGTTGCTCCCGAGAAATAACCCGATACACGCCCCCCTCCTTCGAGGAGGCCCGGAGAAATACCTTCGAGACGCCATTTTGTGCGGATCACGCGCCAACGTTCATCAGGGCTGATGCGGTAAATCTCGGCTGCAGGACCTTCTACGGCGATATCTAGAGTGGGTGACAGTTGCGGTGGAGTGAGACTGCGGTTGGCGTAGGCATCATCGTAAAGCACAGCTCGGGCATGGCTGGAATTGGAGCACACATATTTCCGTCCCCAATTGTCGAAGGCGATCCCATACTGACCTCCTCCAGACTCGGCGCGCATCTCACGGGTGACTGGGTCGAAAGAAAAATCCCGAGTTCGCACATCCACCGACGGTAAGGAAGGTCGGAGAGGGTTGCGAATTTTGCCGCCGCTTCCGCCCGAAGCTCCATGAATTCGATTGTCAGGCCCCCACGTGAGACTGTTAAAGAGCGACTGGACATTCAGTTTCTCCTGACCCGCTGCAAACCCTGTGAAAGCGACTTGCCGCAAATCGGCGATCCCATCTTTTTTGGTGTCCTTGAGGTAGAGCAGGTCAGGGGTGGTTGAGACAAAGACCCCGCCATCATAGCAGATGATACCTGTCGGCCATGCGAGATTCTCCGCATAAACCGTAGATTTATCAAAAACACCATCCCCATTAGTGTCTTCCAATCGTCGAATACGCCCGAGCTTCTCCTCTCGATGTTCGGAATAGTCCCGCATCTCGGCCACAAAAAGACGTCCGTATTCATCGAAGCAAAAGGCAACAGGATCGACAACCAACGGTTCCGCAGCCACGAGGTCCAAACGAAAACCCTCTTTAACGACAAAGCTGCGTAACGATGCGGTTGGCTCCGTGGCAGACAGGCGGGGAAGATCATTCGTGGAAAGGATCGGGAGCGACTGCGCCAAAAGGCTGGGACACAGGAGCAGGAATAGCGGCAGCAATCTCATGATCATCACACTAGTATGGCGAGTGGCGTTAAGAGTTTCAAGTTTTCAGTTTCAGTGACCCCCTCGCGTGGCTGGGTATATCAGGTTCAGCCTGTTTTTGTTTGACGAGATTCGAGCAAGGGAATACTATAGTAAAACAGTCGAGATACTCAAGATTTAAAAAGAAACGGTTTGAACGCTGCAGCCATTATTTCGCTGAGACCTGATTCGGCCAAGGAGAATCAGCCTCATCCTAGTCTTGCCATAGGAATCCTAGGGGTTACCTTCCGTTGCACCACCTACCGATGCGATCAACGGATCCATTCAACCACCGGATGAGAACTCGTGGCCATTTCGAGGCGAGTTACGGCGCGACGTGGTCCGGAGTTCGCGGCCTGTTTCTGGGGTTGATTGGGAGCTTCTTTTTGTTTGGTGGAGTCGTTGGAGCAACTGCAAAAAGCATCCGTTTGTTGAACGTTTCTTATGATCCCACTCGGGAATTTTACGCTGAGTTTAATGTCGCATTTGCCAAGGACTGGAAAATAAAAACAGGCGATGAGGTGAGAATTGCGCAATCCCACGGCGGATCGGGAAAGCAGGCTCGTGCTGTGATTGAAGGGTTGGATGCCGATGTGGTCACGCTCGCGTTGGGTTACGATATTGATGTGATCGCGACACAGGGAAGATTGCTGGAGAAGGATTGGCAAAAACATTTTCCGGAAAAAAGTGCGCCGTACACTTCGACGGTTGTTTTTCTGGTTCGCGCCGGAAATCCCCATCGGATTCAAGACTGGGCAGATTTGGTCCGATCTGGTGTCGATATTATCATGGCCAACCCCAAGACCTCAGGAGGAGCGCGATGGAATTATTTGGCAGCTTACGGCGCGGCCCTGAAACGCAGTAACGGGGATGAGCAGGCGGCTCGGAAATATCTCGAACAGTTTCTAAGAAATGTGCCGGTGCTAGACTCGGGCGCACGGGGAGCGACTACGACATTTGTGCAGAGGTCGATTGGGGACGTCTTAATCGCTTGGGAGAATGAAGCTTTGTTGATTCTAGCGGAAAACGGGTCCAAGAAATTCGAGCTAGTTCGCCCCTCGTGGAGCATCCTTGCGGAGCCACCCGTTGCAGTGGTGGATCGCACCGTGAAGAAACGAGGAACTCGGGAGGTTGCGGAGGCTTACCTCCAGTTTTTATATTCAGAGATTGGCCAGGAGCTTTGTGCGAAACACTATTTTCGTCCTAGATCGGAAGGGTTGTTGGCACGATCTCGGACGCAGTTTCCCGTGATGAAGTTTTTCTCAGTGGATGAGCTTTTTGGAGGATGGGCCAACGCGCATAAGCAGCACTTTAGCGAAGGCGGAACGTTTGACCAAATCTCGGCTGCGGTGGCGGGTCGATAGGAATGATGTCTCAAAAATTCAATTCAATGCCGGGGTTTCGGCGGACGATGGGCTTCACGCTTTTTTACCTTGGCGTGCTGGTTCTGCTGCCTATCGGCGGGATGTTATTTCGAGTTTTTGAGATGACTTGGAGTGATTTCTGGCGTTTAGCAACGACGCCACGAGCCCTTGCGGCCTATCGTCTCAGTTTTGGCGCATCGTTTCTGGCGGCTATGATCAATGCGGTATTCGGAACCCTTCTAGCTTGGGTTTTGGTGCGCTATCAATTTCCCGGAAAAAAGTGGGTAGATGCGTTGGTAGATGTGCCGTTTGCCCTTCCAACAGCAGTCGCAGGATTGACGTTGGCGAATCTGTTCAGTCCGAACGGGTGGCTCGGACATTTTCTCGTCCCTTTGGGAATCAAAGGGGCCTACACCCAGTTGGGTGTGGTGTTGGCATTGGTGTTTGTGAGTTTGCCTTTCGCGGTGCGAACCTTGCAGCCTGTTTTGGAACACATGGAGCGTGAAGTGGAGGAGGCAGCGGCGACCTTGGGTGCGGGGCGGTTGAGGACATTCGCGACCGTGATTATCCCGAGCTTGTTGCCCGCCATCCTCACCGGATTCGCACTCTCCTTTGCCCGAGCATTGGGCGAGTATGGATCCGTAATTTTTATTTCGAGCAACATGCAGTATAAAACAGAGATCGCACCGTTGTTAATTGTCTCGTTGCTCGAACAGTTTGAGTATTCGGCAGCGATGACCATCGCAGTGGTGCTTCTCGTGGTCTCAATTGTGTTGCTGGCGGCCATCAATTTGCTGGAAAGGTGGGCCAGCCATTTTCAAAGATAAGCAGATGATGCCCAACATTTTATGGCAGGTTTAATCGCCAGACCTCCGCGAGGGGCTACTCACAAATCGCAGCGTGGGAGTGAAGAAACTCCGCTGATCAAGTGGAGTTTGATCACGGTTGCGTTGGGTTTTGTGGGGGTGTTTTTAGTCCTGCCCTTGGTGAACGTATTCTATCAAGCGCTTCAGAATGGAATCGGATTTTACATCAATTCGATCAAGGAACCTGACACTTTTTCTGCGATTCAGTTGACGTTACTGATGACCTTCATCGTGGTTCCGATGAACGTCGTTTTTGGCATCACCGCTGCGTGGGCTGTGGCTAAGTTTGATTTTCGAGGCAAAGCGTTTTTGATCACGTTGATTGATCTTCCGTTTGCGATTTCTCCGGTCGTCGCCGGATTGATGTTTGTCGTTTGGTTTGGTCGACAGGGTTTTTTAGGTGATTGGTTGGACGCGCATGATCTCAAAATCATCTTTGCGGTCCCTGGGATGGTATTGGTCACGATGTTTGTGACATCTCCCTTTGTTGCTCGAGAATTGATTCCGTTAATGCAAGCCAACGGAACGGAACAAGAGCAGGCCGCACTGACACTTGGGGCTAACGGTTGGCAAACTTTTTGGCATGTGACGTTGCCCTCATCGAAATGGGGGTTGCTCTACGGCATCATCCTTTGCAACGCACGAGCGATGGGGGAGTTTGGTGCGGTCTCGATCGTCTCGGGGGCGATCGCAGGTCAAACGGAGACGCTTCCGTTGCGTGTGGATAAACTTTTTCATAGTGCGACTGCGGCAGCGGGTGTGGCAGCATTTGCTGTTGCCAGCCTCTTGGTGCTGCTGGCTTTGCTGACACTCGCGATCAAGAGTTATTTGGAATGGCGAACAGAGCATGCAGAAGCTGTAGCGCAGATTGAATCTCCGAAGCTGAACAATTCACATGAGCATTGAACTTAAAAATGTTGGAAAACAATTCGGCGGCGTCGCGGTGGTTCAGAACGTAAATTTTTCGATCCGTGATGGAGAGTTGGTGGCATTGCTAGGTCCTAGTGGAGGCGGAAAAACGACCGTGCTCCGCATGATTGCAGGTCTAGAAATGCCCTCAAGTGGTGATATTTTTATTCAACAACGGCGAGTCAACGACGTCTCAGTGAGGGAGCGCAATATTGGGTTTGTGTTCCAGAGTTACGCGTTGTTCAAGACCATGACAGTGTTTGGCAACATCGCTTTTGGACTCAAAATTAAGAAGTGGAAAAAATCAGACATCGAGGCTCGAGTGAGTGAATTGGTCGAACTGTTGGAGTTGAAAGGGCTGGAGAAACGATTCCCACACCAACTCTCAGGAGGGCAACGACAACGGGTGGCGATAGCCCGTGCGCTTGCCTCCAAGCCGGGGGTGCTTTTGCTGGATGAACCCTTTGGAGCTGTGGATGCAAAAATCCGTCAGGAGCTTCGCGAATGGTTGGTCAGGTTGCATCACGATCTGAACGTGACCACGTTATTTGTGACCCACGATCAGGAAGAAGCGATGGAGGTGGCGGATCGAATCGTCGTCATCGCCAAGGGCACGCTCGAACAAATTGGCACGCCTCGGGAGGTTTACGAGCAACCTGCTAACGAATTTGTGGCCCGGTTTATCGGGGTCATGAATGTCCTAGAGGCAGAAGTAACCACCGGTGTTGCCCGTGTCGGCGAGATGGAATTTCCTACAACCGGTGTGCCGGACGGTTCGGCAAGAATCGGTTTTCGACCCTATGCCGTGCAAGTTTCCACTGACCTGAGTCAGTACCGCTATCGAGCCGTGTTGAAACACACGTTCTTCCTCGGGATCATGCTACGGATTGAGTTGGAGTTATCCTCAGGGTTGGTGATTCGAGCGAGAATGACCAAGGAGGAATATAGCCAACTCGGCCTTGATGATGGTAAGGAGGTTTCCCTCCAGATTCGCCAATACCGAGTATTAGCAAGCCAGAACGGACCCCTCAGCCCTGAGGTGGGCTATGCTTACCAAATGCCTCCAACCATCGCCGAGGGAATTTAAACCACCACAGACTCGTCTCCTTATAAGTTTTGTGGAGTTTCTCAACGAAATTAGCCGTAATTCAAATGGAAACATTGCGTTACTCCCCCTATTTGCCATCTTGATCACGGGGTGGAGGACGTGGCCATCCCCTTACCGTTCAATATTGGCGGATCCGTTTTTTTCACGC
The DNA here is from genome assembly GCA_008933045.1 of Verrucomicrobiota bacterium. GTDB lineage: Bacteria > Verrucomicrobiota > Verrucomicrobiia > Limisphaerales > SXQI01 > SXQI01. Next base: position 541 of record WBXJ01000109.1, on the reverse strand, counting down.
CGGAAAATATTTCAAGGAACCTCTTGTCTAACTTTTTTTTGGGGGAGTATTCCTCACGAAAATCTATTGTTCCCACGTTCGGATGTTCGACGATTTGCTTGTTCTTTTGAGAGTTTCTTTGACGGAGACGAGTGTTAAAAATGAAAGAAATCATGAAATCAATCTGCCAATTACCTGTTGCTGTTGCGAGCTTGGTGGCCGCACTCGCGCTGCTTGCATTGTGGACTTTGCCTTGTTTTAAGGTGGTGCCAGAGGCAGGAATTGAACCTGCGACCAAAGGCTTATGAGTCCTTCGGTCATGTAGCAAAACACCAATGAAAACTGGTTTAAATGAGAATGATCTTGCAGATTTGCCAAACTATTTGTCAAAATGCAACGAGATGAACCTAAAAACCTTCCGATTGATCGAATTTGTAAACCCGAGCGGACAGGCCGTTTTTCGTGTCGATGGCATGGGGCCGAACGGCAAGCGCATCCGCAAAAACTTCAAGCATCGAGGCGAAGCGACATCATACAAGCAGCAGCTTGAAGCCGATGTTGC